>URDW01000087.1 GCA_900546735.1 uncultured Oscillospiraceae bacterium | reverse complement strand
GTCGGCAGCGTCAGATGTGTATAAGAGACAGGAGCTGGCAGCAAAGGCTGATTCGGTAACCCGTGTGGTGTGCGGAATCGGAATCCTGCTGAAAGGTGAGGAAAAACATGATTAAAATTGCAATGATCCGCCATGGAAAAACCTATGGCAATACATTAGGACGGTATATCGGCGTGACGGATGAACCACTGTGTGAGGAAGGGAAAAAAGAGCTGGAACAGCGGACGATGGATACCGTTGAGCTTCTGTTCGTCAGCCCGCTGAAACGGTGTCTGGAAACGGCAGACATTCTGTATCCGTACGCCAAACAGGTCAAAATCCCGGAATTTGCAGAGTGCAATTTTGGTGAGTTTGAGAACAAAAATTATCAGGAATTAAAAGATAATCCGAAATACCAGGAGTGGATTGATTCCATGGCGACGCTTGCCTTTCCGGGCGGTGAGAGCCCGCAGCAGTTCAAGGACCGCTGCATCGCCGGCTTTGACAAGATGGTGGATACGTGTATCCGCCGCCATTACCGCAACGTAGCGATGGTGGTGCACGGAGGCACGATCATGAGTATCCTTGAGCAGTACGGCGTGCCACAGAAGAGTTACTATGACTGGCGAGTAGAAAACGGCTGTGGATATCATCTGTATCTCTCGGAGCAGAACTGGAAAATGGGCCGTAGAGAAGCTGTGGTGGAATCGGAGATAAGGCGGTAAACAAAAATGGTGACAGCAGAATGCCATGCCCATATTTTTATGGACGGTGTGGATTACAAAAAGGCGGCGGCAGCGCATGAAAACGGCCCGCGGGAGGATCTGATCCGGGAACATCTGGCGGCGTATCAGAAGGCAGGGATTTCCTATGTGCGTGACGGCGGAGATCCGTACGGGGCGGGTGTTCTTGCACGGAGCCTTGCGCCGGAGTACGGGATCACATACCGCACACCGGTTTTTGCGATTCACAGGGCGGGCCGTTATGGAAAAATTGTCGGACGCGCATTTTCAGACTGGAAAGAGTATTGCGCGCTTGTGCGTAAAGTACGCCGTGCGGGCGGAGATTTTATCAAGATCATGACGACGGGAATCCTGGATTTCGCGACAAAGGGGCATGTGACCAGTGAGCCGCTTTCCAGGGAAGAGGTTTTTGCAATGACAGCTGCGGCGCATGATGCGGGGCTTTCTGTGATGGCGCATGTGAACGGCGCACAGGCTGTGATGGATGCGGCAGAGGCAGGCGTGGACTCGGTTGAACACGGGAACTTTCAGAATGAAGAGAGCATCTGCTGTATGGCAGAGCATGCAACAATCTGGGTGCCGACAATTGTGACGGTTTCGAATCTTCTGGAGAACGGCAGATATCCGGCTGAAACGCTGGCGTGGATTTTTGAGACGCAGAAAAAAGGTCTGCAGCTCGCATTTGAAAAGGACGTTGTGCTTGCGGCGGATATACTTGACTACCGCCTCGTCGAACTTGTCGCCGGCGATCTTGATGGAGGCGGACTCCACCACGCCGCCCAGGGAGATCACCGCGATGTCGGCGGTGCCGCCGCCGATGTCCACATTGGCTGTGACCCGGCCGCTTTGGCGGCTTCTTAAATCGGCCGCAGCGCCCTTGCCGGAAAGGAAAGATTCAAGCGCGGCGCCTGCGTTTGCCGTGATAAAATCGCCCGACAAGCGCGCCGTTTCCTGCAACACGCGGCGGGCGTTTTTCTTTTTGGCGCTCTCGCCCGTAATGATCACCGCGCCGCTTTTCAAATCCTCTTTTCGCACGCCGGCCCTGCGGTACTCCTTTTCAATGATCGCATCAACGCCCTTTGCATCGATCTGCCCCGAAACGTCGAGCGGCGTAAAATAGACAGGGCTTTTGTAAAGAATCTTTTTCCCGGCGATCTTTGCCTGCGGCGGCGCGCCAAAGCCGCGCTCCAGCGCCACAGTGATCTCGCTGATGATCAGGTGCGTGGTCGTGGTGCCGATGTCGATGCCGGCGCTCAGCAGTATTTCCTGTTCCATGGCTTCCTCCCGGCCGTAAACGTGTTTTGCCGGCTGCGCAACCGGCAAACAGTTAAAGACGTTTTAAATAAAGCGTATAGGTGTAGACACAGCCCTCGTATGATTCTGTTTTTTGCGCAATTTCTTCACAAAATCCGCATTTTTTGTAGATATGACGCGCACGGGCGTTGTCCGCTTCCACACCGACCGTACATTCCGTGTAGCCGGCGTCACGCAGAAAATGCAGCACATATTCTAAAAGATGGGTGCCGTATCCCTTGCCCTGTGCGCGCGGTGTGATGCGAAACGCATAAAGATAGGCACGCCTGCCCGGCTGCGCCTCGCGCACATCTTCGCTTTTATACTTTACGCGCAGCTCACCGAGAAGCCGCCGACCCTGAAAGAGGGCAAAAATATCGATCGCCCCCTGCGCCAGAAGCGCCGCATTTTCACGCACCATGGCCTGCGGGTCTTTATAAGCAAACAGCTTTTTGAGCTGCCCCAATTCCTGCGCATCCAGGCGCTTTATAACAAGTTGTTTCATAACAGATTCAGAACATATAAATCAACCGGCTAGCTGCCAGGCAGCCGCAAACGCGGCGATACTGCTGTAGCGCCTGCGCCGGTCGTCGCTTACGGCGCGGGCGGCCACGTTATAAGTATTCTGCGTTAAAGTCCAGCTTGCTCGGTCGCGCTTATAATTGCCAAACAGCGCAAACGCCATAGCGCCGAGTGTGTAAACGTTGGTAACTTCATCAAGCGGCGCACCGAGGCAAAACTCCTCCGGCGACATAAAAGAAGCGCTGCCCCACATTCTGCCCATGTCGTTTACGGCCGGGCTTTTGCGAAAGAAATCAATATCACAGACGATGGCCTTACAGCAATCAAAATCGTACAGAATGCTGCCGTCGTAAAAATCCAAGGCTACATAATTTTCGGCGGCCGCATACTGCATAAAAGCCAATATATCTGCAAACGCCGCCTCCCTTTGCGGCACGGACAAAGCCATAAACCGCCGGTGCGCAGCCGGATACTGCCGGCCCATGCACACGCCGTCCGTCCACTGAAAAACCAAGCCGAACCCGCCACCGGCGGTAAAAGAGGAAATGTACTGCACCAAATTCTCATGCCGCAGCTGCGCCCAGACCGCTGAAGCCGACTGCAAACGCTGCACGGTGTCGGCCGGGTCGCCGCTGTAGCGCACCGGCTGTGCACCCGCGAATTTTATAAAATACCGGCTGCCGTTTAATTCCGTGCCAAAGCAGATATTGCCGCTGTCCTGACCGTCCAAAACGCAGAACACCCGGCCATATTCCTTTAAGAAGCTGAAATCAAACGGTTTTGGATTTGAAAGGGTACACCGTCTATTTTTTGAAGCATAAACACCTCAGCACGATCATTGCAGTGATACCGGCTATGAAGCCGTGTTCATTCAATACACATCCATCGTACCACAAACACGCCCAAAAATCTACAAAAGGCACAAAAAAACGGCGCACTTTTACACGCCGCTTTTAAAGGAAAACTACGCCTCTTCGCTCCAGGTAAACTCGTTGCCGCACTTTGCCTGAAAATCTTTTACCAGGGTGAACACATCTGTTATTTGTGCAATTCTTTTCTGACGTCATCATTTGTTTTTGAGAAACCGACAAATCGAAGGCAGCAGTCTTCTTGCCACGGTTCTGCCATAAAGTCATACATGCATCGCTACACATACCCGTAAATTCAGGCAATTCCCGTTTTTGGATTAACAATTTATAAAAGGCATATAAAGATTTTATGTTTTTAACCCTTTTCGGTAAAAATACGGTCCCAAATATCCTTCATGCGTACAGGCGTATGTCCAGGAAAAATCATCGGCCGTTATCACAAAATCGCTCCAGCCAAAAACACGCGCACACAGAGCCTCAACATCCTGCTTTGTAAGTTCGCCTGCAGCAAATAACCGAACCACCACTTCTTTAGTGCCAGACAAAAACAACATGCAGTCGCCCTTATATAAAGCGGAGAACTTTTCGTCGGGCCGGTCTTCACTTTTTAAAACATCAAAACTAAAAATGTGCCAAAGGTAAGCCTGGTTACAGAGGCACAAATCGTATGCACTTGCCTGTTGCGTATAAGAATCCTCCGGCAGAAAGGCCTGCAGCCATTTTTCTTTATATGGCAGCACAGCATCGTCCGGCAGGATCTGATAGTAAATATTCCTTGTTTCCCGCAATACATCGAGTCCTGCGCACAAACGGTCTTGTAAAGGTTCCATTTTCCCACCCTCAAAAAAACAGTTAAATAAATATCAGAATTCAAACTTTAAACTTTCATAACTTTCTTGTGTTTCACTTTACTGCGCCTGCATTATGTTTGAGAAATCCCAGTGCCTAAAAGCCGTTTTTTCAGCAAAAGTACCATGTGCCTTTTTATAAAAATGATAGTCTCCATCCGCATTACTTCAACCAGTAGCTAAACGACGCTGCGCCGCCGTTGACAAACACTTCCACCGACTTTGTATCTTCCAATATATCCACCGTTTCTATGAACGGCAGTTGCCGGATCGTTTTCTTTTTTCGCCTGTTTGTCAGAATAAGCCGGCTGCCCTCCGCCTGCACATAGGGGCTTTCTTTTTTGAGCAGCGGCCGAGCCTCCTGCACGGGATAATTCTGAACGGTATTGCCAGACAGCGTCAGCTCTCTGGGAATCGACAGCGCACCGGCGAATTTACACCCAAGCGGCGCACGCTTGCCCCAATGGTACATCCAGCCGATCATAATACGGCGTTCGCCGGCGAGTAATGTTTGCGGCGCATAGAAATCCGGCCCCCACTCCGGGCGGCTGATTGTATAATTGACAAGCTTGCCGTTTACAAAATCGCCTGCCACAAAATGGACGGCGCGCTCTTTCTCGTGAATTTTGGAAAACATCAGCACATATTTGGAGCCAAGCCTGAAAAAATCCGGGCATTCAATGCATTCGGCGTACTCCGCTCCCTCAAAAAGGACGCCAATGTATTCCCACTGCAACAAGTCTGCACTGGCAAACAGCAGCACTTTGCCCGTGCATTTATCGCCCGTTCCAACGACCATGTAGTATTTGCCGTCTATACATGTGACTTTCGGGTCGCGAAAATCTGAATACCCAAGCGGATTTTCCGAAATCACGGGGTTCGCGGCGTACTTGGTAAAATGGATGCCGTCGTCGCTGTAGGCCATAGACTGCGTCTGGCCCCACCTGCGGGACACGGAGGTATAGAACAAATAAAGCCTTCCGTCCTTTTCGACGGCAGAGCCGGAATAGCACCCGCCTGCATTTTCATACGCCTGATCCGGGTACAGGGCGATCGGCAGCTCCTGCCAGTGGATCAGATCTGAACTCACGGCATGGCCCCAGTGCATTTTGCCCCATCGCGGCGCATAAGGATTGTGCTGAAAAAACGCATGGTACTGACCGCGAAAATAAATCAACCCGTTCGGGTCGTTCATCCAGCCTTTTTGCGGTTCAAAATGGTACTGAAAACGCACATTACGCCTCATATCTTTCCGCCCCACTTGATTTTAAAGATTTGCCGTTTTTGACAGTCATAACAAAATATTTATAGCCCACTATGGCCCCGGTTGTCAAGCCGATCACAAAAACTTGTTCATGATAACAACAATACGCAAAACAAGCGGACTGCAAAACAGTCCGCTTGAATTTTAAAGCTTAATATACCTTAATATAACTTATGCTTCCAGCAAAACAGCGTTCGCAATGCCGGGGATCGGCATGCCCTGTTTGCTGGAGGTGGGGCTCATCAGCGCGCCGGTGGCAACGGCGAGCACGCGGTGCAGCCTGCCCGAACGCATCTGTTTTAATATATAAGAACACAGCACGCTGCCGGCACAGCCGCAGCCGGAGCCGCCCGCGCCTACATCCTGCGCCTCGCGGTCAAAAATCAAAAGGCCGCAGTCCTTGTGCTGCGCGCGGATGTTAATATTTTTATCCTCCAGCAATTCATAAAGCAGTGTGGAACCGGTATAGCCCAAATCACCGGTCAAAATCATATCGTAATCCTGCGGCGCTGTCTTTGTGTCACGAAGAAAATCGCCAATAGTCCGCGCTGCGGCGGGCGCCATGGCGGCGCCCATATTGTTGGCGTCGGTCACGCCGTAGTCTGTAACGGTGCCGATGTGCACATGCGTTACCTTTACGCCCTCGCCGCGCTTTTCCAGCACGGCGCTGCCGGCGCCGGTGACGGTCCACTGCGCCGTCGGCGGGCGTTGGCCGCCGTATTCCAGCGGAAACCGGAACTGCCTTTCACTGGAGCAAAAATGGCTGGAGGTGGAGCAGACGCAGCAATCCGCACCGGCATCCACCAGCATGGCCGCCGTAGCCATCGTCAGCGTAATCGTGGAGCAGGCGCCGTACATGCCGATATAAGGTATTTCAAGCGGCTGCAGGCCAAAACACGAGCTGGTGCACTGGTCGAGCAGGTCGCCGCTGAGGATAAAATTCACATCGCCAGGCGCTTTACCGGCTGCCTCCAGGGCGCGCGTGACCGCGTCGCGCAGCAGCGTTGCCTCCGCCAGCTCAAATGAATCCTGGCCAAGCGTTGTATCCTCATACACCTGGTCAAACTCTGTACCCAGCGGTCCCTCCGCCTCTTTTTTACCGGCCACACCGGCGCTGCCGGTAATGACGGCCGGATGGTCCAATTTCACGGTTTTGCCGATCATCTGCATAAAAATCCCCCCAACAAAAGAATACACGGTTATTGTTTGCACAAATTCATTTGCTATACAGCCAACCAAAAACTGCATTTTTTGCAAATGATCCACAAAAAAACAGTGTCCCATTTACAAACAGGACACTGTCTTTTTAACCAAGCAGTTCTTTTAAAATTTTAGTGACCTCTGCGGCCGGCGCCTTGCCGCGCAGCGCACGCATAGACTGGCCGATCAGGAAGTTGAACGAAGCTTCCTTGCCGCTTTTATACTCATTGACGGCTTTTTCGTTGTTCGCAAGCACTTCGGCGACTGCGTCGCGGATGGCGCCGGTGTCGTTCATCAGACCCATGTTGTTTTCCTTTACATAAGCCTTGGGGTCAACGTCATCCGCAAACACGGCCTCAAACGTTTTTTTGGCGGAATCACGGCTGATTTTGCCGTCTTTCAGCATCAAAATAACCTTGCCGAGCGATTCCGGTGCAAAGTGCATGTTTTCGGGCAGCGTGGAAGTGTCGTTGAGCAGCTTCATCAGCTCGCCCAGCACCCACTTGGCGCTCTCTTTTGCATCGCCGGTGACCTCTGCCGTTTTTTCAAACACACGCACCAGGTAAACGCTGGAGCAGATGTTGTCCGTATCTTTTTGCGACAGACCGTATTCTTCCATATAGCGCGCTTTTTTGGCCGCCGGCAGTTCCGGCAGGCCGGAGCGCATCAGGTCGATCGTGGCGTCTGAGATCGAAAGCGGCGGCAGATCCGGCTCCGGGAAATATTTATAGTCCTGCGCATCCTCTTTGCTGCGCATGGCGTAGGAGATACCGCGCGTATCGTCCCAGCGGCGCGTCTCCTGTGTGACGGACTTGCCGTCCTCCAGCAGATCGATCTGGCGCGCCGACTCGTGCTCAATGGCACGGTGGATGCCCTTAAAGGTGTTGATGTTCTTCATTTCGGTGCGCGTGCCGAATTCCTGCGCCCCTGCCGGACGGACCGACACGTTGACGTCGGCGCGCAGCGAACCCTCCTGCATCTTGCAGTCAGACGCACCGATGAACTGCAAAATTTCGCGCAGTTTTTCCACATACTCCACAGCCTCGTCCGGCGACGCGATGTCCGGCTCTGAAACGATCTCAAGCAGCGGCACGCCGCAGCGGTTGAAATCCACCAGCGTACTGTCGCTGTAAGCGTCGTGCACAAGCTTGCCGGCGTCCTCTTCCATATGGATCTCTTTGATCCTGACCTTTTTCATGCCGCCGTTTTTCGAGTCATGGATCTCGACCCAGCCGTTCCGGCAGATCGGCAGGTACAGCTGCGAGATCTGATAAGCCTTCGGCAGGTCGGGATAGAAATAGTTTTTGCGGTCGAATTTATTGTACTGCGTGATGGTGCAGTTGGTGGCAAGGCCGGTTTTGATGGCGTACTGCACGACCTTTTCATTGACGACCGGCAGGGTGCCCGGCATGCCCGAGCAGATCTCGCACACATGCGTGTTTGGCTCGCCGCCGAACGCTGTTGTGCAGGAACAGAAGATTTTAGATTTGGTGGCTAATTCCGTGTGCACCTCCAGGCCGCACACAAGCTCGTATTCCGGCATGTCCTCACTCCTTCACAGTTGGTCTTTGTTTGTGGAAATCGGTCGCATTCTGGAAACAGTAGCCGGCGCCGAGGATGGTCTCCTCCTCAAACGGACGGCCGATCAGCTGCATGCCGATGGGCATGGCGTTTTTGTCAAAACCGCACGGCAGCGCAACGGCCGGCAGACCGGCAATGTTGATCATGACCGTATAAATATCGCCCAGATACATCTGCAGCGGGTCAGAAAGGCCTTCGCCGAGTTTCAGCGCCGTGGTCGGCGCGACCGGGCCAAGCAGAAAATCATACTTGGCAAACGCCTGCTGAAATGCGGCCGAAATCAACCCCTTGGCCTGCAGCGCCTTGTTGTAATAAGCATCATAATAGCCGCTGGAAAGCACAAAGTTGCCGAGCATGATACGCTTTTTAACTTCCTGCCCAAAGCCCTCGCTGCGGGACTTGAAGTAAACGTCGCGCAGATTTTCACAGCCCTCAGCCGAATAGCCGTATTTGATGCCGTCAAAACGGGACAGGTTGGAGCACGCCTCCGCGCAGGCAATAATGTAGTAAGCCGGCACAGCGTATTCCACGATAGGCATGGGGAACGTTTCGACCGCAGCGCCCAGGAAGCGGAACACATCGGCCGCTTTCTGCACAGCCTCGGCCACATCGGGCGCAATGCCGTCGCCGAAGAAGTCCGCCGGGATGCCGACCGTTTTGCCGCTCAGATCGAAATCTCGCACGTTGTCGAGCGAAAAGGCAGACGGTGTCTGGATGGA
>URDW01000086.1 GCA_900546735.1 uncultured Oscillospiraceae bacterium | reverse complement strand
CACATCCAAAATATCGTCGCGGATCTGAAACGCCATGCCGAGCGCATAGGCATATTCTTTTGCTGTCTGCAGCGCTTCTTCACCGGCACCGGCTGCAATACAGCCCAGCGCACAGGCCGCATAGATCAGCGCACCCGTTTTACTGCGGTGCACGGCGCAAATCTCTTCAAGCGTCGGCGAAGCCTGCTCGTATTTCAAATCGAGCACCTGACCGCCGATCATGCCGCGGCCGCCGGCACACGCTGCCAAAACCGACACCGCGCCGGCGTTTTGCTGCGCAGACAAACCGCTTTCGGCCAGCACGCCGAAAGCCTCGGTCAAAAGCAGGTCGCCTGCCAAAAGAGCTGTTGCCTCGCCAAACGCAATATGGCAGGACGGTTTGCCGCGGCGCATGTCATCGTTGTCCATACAAGGCAGATCGTCGTGGATCAGTGAATAGGTGTGGATAAATTCCACGCCGCAGGCATAGGCGAGTGCCGCCTCACGGTCGGCGCCATACGCTTTGGCAAACGCCAGGCACAGCAGCGGCCGAATGCGCTTTCCGCCGTTTTCCAAACTGTAGACGGCCGCGTCATACACATGCTCGGCGCCTGCCGCCGGTTTCGGCAAAAAAGACACCAGATGGCTGTTGACGAGCTTAAGATCCTGTTCTAATTCAGTTTGTATGTTCATCGTTTTCACCGCCGTCTTCTGAAATTTCGGTCACTTTTTGCTTGGCTGTACTCAGCAGTTTGCTGCAGTAAGCGCAAAGCTCAGTCCCCTCCTGGAACAGCTTCATGCTTTCCTGAAGCGGACTGTTGCCGTTCTCCAGCAGGGATACGATCTCTTCCAGGCGGGCGACCGCCTGCTCATAACTTAGTTTTGTCATGAATAAGCACCTCTTCTACCTGACATTTCATTGCACCGTCCTGCAGCTGCACGGTCACCTGCGCACCAGGATCTACACCGCTGACGCTTTGCAGGGGCAGATTCTCACCGCCGTCGTGTGTTACGATCGCATAGCCGCGCGCCAATACAGACAAGGGGCTGAGCGCATCAAGCTGGCTGCATAGTGCCGAAAAACGGCTGCTGTTTTTTTCAAGCAACGCGCGGTACGCCTGCTGCAGGCGCTGCAGTTTCGCATCCAGCTTTTCCGCGTGGCTCTGCAAAACGCCGGAAAAATCGCGCAGCACGCTTTTTTCAGAAAGTGCGTCTACACGCTGCATCTGTGCATCGATCCTGGAAAAAAGCAAGCGCTGCATATTAAATAGCGCGTTATCGAGCGCGGCCAGTTCGCTTTGGCGGTCCACCGTAACGAGTTCGGCTGCCGCACTTGGCGTCGGCGCGCGCATATCGGCGGTAAAATCACAAATCGTAAAGTCGGTTTCATGGCCGACAGCAGAAACGACAGGCGCATTGCAGCGGTAAACGGCATCTGCCACGATCTCGGCATTAAATGCGTTCAGATCCTCCAGGCTTCCGCCGCCGCGCCCGACGATGATCACATCTATATCGCTGCGCCGATCCAGCCGGTCAAGCGCCGCAGCGATCTGCGCCGGGGCGTCTTCCCCCTGCACAGCCGTTGGTGAAAGCACGATCTCAGCCAGCGGGAACCGGCGGGCAGTGACCGTTAAAATATCGTGCAGGGCTGCACCGGCCGGAGAAGTCACCACGCCGATCTTTTGCGGACGGTTCGGGATAGGCTTTTTGCGCGATTCATCGAAATAGCCTTTTTTCCGCAGTTTTTCCTTAAGCTGCTCAAAAGCGACCGTCATGGCGCCGACGCCGTCCGGCTGCATATCATCCACATAAAGCTGATAAACGCCGTCGCGCGCATAGACCGATACACGGCCGCTGCAGATGACATGCATACCGTCCTGCGGCATAAATTTCAGACGCTGCGCATTGAACGCGAACATCACGCACTTGAGCTGCGCCTCTTCATCCTTCAGCGAAAAATACAAATGTCCGCTGCGGTAATAATTTTTGAAATTGGTAATCTCGCCGCTGATATAAAGGCCGGAAAGGTTCCGGTCCTCTTCGAGGATCGCCTTTAAATAGGTATTCAGCTGCGATACGGTTATGATCTGCATGTATCAAACACCACTTTTTAGGTAAGCATATACGGCTGTGCCCGCCGCATTGTCGCAGGAAAACTGCGATCTGGCAAAAAGCGCACCGTATTTTTCTTTAAAATATGCAGAAATAATGGAATTGCTCATAACGCCGCCGGCAAAAACGATATCGCTGCAGCCGGCTACGGGCAGAAGCTTTTGCAGCATGGCGTCCAGCGAAACTTTAATATATTCAATCACGAAACACGCCACATCGCAGGGAGCGGCACCCTGCTCGATCATTTTGATCGCCTTGTTTTCCACGCCGCTGAGCGAGCAGTTCGCCCCGGCCATGGAAGGCTTGATTTTAAAAGAAGCCGTGCTCTGCACAGCCAGATCGTCCAGAGCCTGTCCGCACGGAAAGCCAAAGCCGAGCCGCACACCGATGCGGTCGATCAGCTGGCCGGCCTTCAGGTCTGTGGAAGCGGCTGCCTCTGTAATTTGAACGACGTTATCAGGATCCGGCTCCACCAGCAGCGCATCGGTCGTACCGCCGGAAACATGAAAAGCCAGAAATTTTTTATGCACAAGGTCCAGGCGGCCGCAGGAATAGAGCGCGGCCAGGACATGGCCTGCCTGGTGCGAAGTTTCATGCAGCGGGCAGCGCGCTGCCGCAGCCGCCGCACCGGCAGCCGAAACGCCGGCCAAAAAGCACGGCATATAACTGCCCTCTACGTTGCGCGGACGCGTGCTGACACCGACGCCAAACAGTTCTTCCTGCAGCGGCAGCTGTGCAAAAAGCTCCGGCAGATTCTGGGTGTGCTGGAAAAGCGCCTCGCTCTGGCGCAGGCCGCGCGCACCCGGTGCGACTGTCAGCAGTTTTTTGCGCTGCACGACCGACTGCCCGTCAAAAAGCGCCAAAGAGGTCGTATAATTGCTGGTGTCAATTCCCAGATACATTCGTTTCGCTCCTGAGATAGGCGCCGAGCACGCCGTTTACAAACGACGCGTCGGACGGTGCTGCATATTTTTTGGTCAGTTCGACCGCTTCGTTTACACAGACCTCGCCCGGCACCTCGTCCACATGCGCGATCTCATAAACAGCCAGGCGCAAAACGGCAAGATCCACTTTGGAAATGCGGCTGACCTTCCAGCCGCTTGAAAACGCGGCAATGACGCTGTCGATCTCCTGTGTGTGCTCGCTTACACCCTGCAAAAGTCTTTTGGCGTAGGCGCAGACCGGCTCCTCAAAATTTTCGTCATAAATCTCGATCAGTTCCTGATCGTCCAGGTTGGAAAACAGTTTTTCAAAAATCAGTACAAAAGCCTGTTCCCGCTGCTGTGCTCTTTTCAATGCTTGTCCTCCATCATACACAATAAAAAAACCGGTCGAAATCGGCCGGCTTTTTATTTACTCTTCAGTTTCAGTAGGTTCTTCAGCGACAGATTCCGTCTCAAAATCAATCCCGGCAATAATAACATTGACCTTGGACACAGCCTTACCGGTCATGGTAACAATGGCATCTTTTACGCTGGTTTGTATCTCCTCGGCCACAGAAACGATTTTGTAGCCCGGCTTCATGTTGACATAAATGCTGACTTCAATGTCGCTGATGTTGTCCTTGATACGGACCGGACTGGTCAGCTTTAAGCTGCCTTTGCGGATGGTCTCCACAACATCGAGCGGTTTGGTGGACAGGCTGGAAACGCCCTCTACATCCTTAGCCGCGTTGATGGCGATCGACACGAGCACATCTTCGGAAATGACGAGTTCCCCCAAATTGGTGTTGGACTTGATCTCCATAATGCTGCAGATACGCCCCCTTTGTTTTAGATTTTTTATCATTATAACACCTTGACCCGGTAAATACAAGGAAAAAATTGTTACTGTTTGGACTGGATGATCGTCACATTTTCATAAGAGCAGCCAAGCTGGTCTATGGCGATTTCTTTGATCTGTAAAATCGTCTGGTCGTCCAGATCCTGCGAATCCACAATGATCTGCACGCCCTGGCCGTCATCGCTCACGACCGCCAGGCAGTTGTTGATGCCCTTTGCTTTGACGAGCGTTTCGATTTTATTTTCGATCGTGATGTAAGAAGATATTTTTTCTATGTTCGCCTCGGCATTTTCCTTGACGGAACCGGTCGAGCCGTCCGCAACAGACTGCAGATTCTCAAGCGCCTCGTCGCGCGCCTGCTGGCGCTCCACCCGCGCTGTGGAGAAATATTCGTTTTGCGTTGTCGCCTCGGTCGTGGCATCCACATATGTTGCCTCGCCGATGGTCTTGGTTTTTTCCTCCACAGCCGACAAAACCGGCTGGATGGAGTCTGAAATGTCGCTGTTTTCCCAGTACCAGTTGGCGGCCACGCCGACCGCAAGCACAACGATCGTCAGCGCAACGGCCGCCTTAAAGCGCCGGTTGCCCTTTTTGATCTTTTTGCTTTCTTCGCCGGTGCTTTCCACATCAGAATCCTGCGCAAACTGCAGCGGTTCCTGCTGCACCAGGGGTTCGTTCACGTTTTTTACCGTTTCCTGCTGCGGCCCGGCCGTAAATGCAGCCTGCTGCAGCTGTGCTTCCTCCGGCTGCGCCTGCGCATTTTCAGCAGCCTGCTGCGGCTGTGTCTGCTCAGGCTCCTGCGCACGATGCGCTTTTTTGAATAACCCTTTTTCATTTTCCTGCTGTTCCAGCCGTTTTAACTGTTCGTTGAAATTCATATGCTCACCTGTCGCCCTCATTTATTTTTGAAACAGAGATCCGGTTCGACGAAATGTTAAACAGCGCTGTAACGCTGTTTACAATATTTTCCTTGACCCGGATGTCGTCGCCGCCCGTGCAGACGACGGCCACACCCTTGACCTGCGGAAAATACTGTTTGATCAAAACCGGATCGTCTCCGTTTTCACCGCTGTGTATTACATATTCGCTTTCGTACTCGCTTTTGTTTTCCTCGGTTTTTTCACTGCTGTTTTGCGCATATACGTTTTCGTTTGTTTCATTCAGGGTGATCATCACCTCGCAGGCACCTACGCCGTCCATGGCCGAAATGACATCGGTCAGCTCCTGTTCCAGTTCGCTTTTATAAGCGCTCCAGTCAGTGGCCTGTATCGTTTCCTGCACCTGTGTTTCGCCGCTGTCGTCTGAAGAAAAAACGCTTGTGGCGGCAATCAGGAGAATGCCGCACATGCCGAGCGCAACGATCAGCTTGAGCTTGTTTTTGGCGATGAAATTTTTTATAACGAAAAGCATATCCTGATTCATTCTATTCCGCTCCAACATAAATTATATCTGCATTTATGCCTGTTTTTTCCAAAATGACCGATTGAACGGTACCGGCGTCCATACCGGACGGCACTTGCACCTGCACGCAGCTGACCTCTACATAACCGTCGGTGTACACCGCCTGCACATCCACTATGCAGCCCGCCAGACCGGCGTCGTCAAGCGCTTGCAGCACCGTGTTTTGCAGTGCCGTTTCTATGTTTTCCAGATTTTGTGCATAATAATCCTCCTCGATCGAATCGCTGCCGGCAGACGGCGAAAATTCCTGTGCGAACACTGACCAGTCAAAATCAGAAAACGGCACAATGAACGACACAAAAATAAACACGCCGATCATCATTTTCATCAGTCTGCCAACAGAAGAACGCGGCACCAGAATGGAAAAAATGCACGCGATCAGCACAGTCAGGCACACCGAATAAGTCCAGGACTGAATAAACTCCATTTACGACACCTGATTTTTTACAGCAATAAGGATACCAAACGAGATCACCGTTGTGACCAAAGACAAGATCAGCACGATCAGCATAAGCAGCAGCGCGCCCTGAAAAGCCTGGAGCACAGCCAAAACACTGCGGTCCTCAAACATTTCGGATGCGATAGAGGAAACGGAAAGAAAAAATTTCCAGATCAAAATTTCCAAAAGCGCCGGCAAAAAAATCAGCACGATCACGACGATGCCGACGATGCCCACCGTGCTTTTGATCAAGGAAGAGTAGCTTTGAATGGAAAGCAGCCCCTCGCTGATGGCGGAGCCGATGACCGGCACGACGGAGTTGATGGCAAACCGCGCCGAACGCAGACCGAGCGCATCGGCCCGGGAGGCAACAGCCGTTTTGATGGAAAGAATAGACACAAATCCGGTCGCCGCAAGTGAAACGGCCGCGCTGATATACTTTTTAACGGCAGACGTGATCGCCGTCAGGTGCAGCTCCGGCCGGATGCCGTTAGAAAGCCCCAGCGCCAGATAACAGCTGATGACCGGCACAAAAAGGTTGCCGGATAAGAAATTCAAAAACTGTGCCAGGCCAAGCAGCAGCGCATTGGTGGAAAACGACGCGGTGATCCCGCCGGAGACGGCCACCAAAATGCCGAAAACCGGTACAAAGCCGTAAATAAAATCCGCACACATCTTGATCGTGGACGAAGCAAGCGAGATCGCGTCGCTGATCTCCACACTGAGGATGACGGCTATGATCACGCTGCATGCAACGGAAAACACATTCGAAAGCATATCGCTTTTAACGGTCGTTTTCAGGCTCTGCAAAAAAGCTGAAAACAAAATCAGCAAAATCATGCCGGCGCAGGCTGTGAGCGGCCCCTTGAACCTTCCCTCTGCCACCGACTGTAAAACATGCCAAAGCTTTTGCGGCGTCAGATCCAAAATATTTTCAAAATCGAAATCCTGCATGCCGAGTTCGTCCAAAAGGTCGAGCGCATCCTGCGGCACGCTGTCATAAATCGAGTCCACATCATATTGATCCAGGTATTTGCTGTATGTATCCTGCTCGATCTGCTGCGTTTCAGCCCCCATTGCCCGAACCGGAACTGACAGGGCAAGAAAAAGAAAAAGGATTAAAATTACACTTTTTTTCATTGAACGATCCCCGAAATGATATTGATGAGTGTTTCAAACAACGGTAAAATCATCACAATAATTATGATTTTTGCGCAAAGCTCCACCATACTGGCCACGGCCCGTTCCCCGGCATCCAGGCACATGTCCACCACGATCTGGGCAATGATGCAGATGCCGAGCGCTTTGATCATTAGACGCACATAGGTGGAAATGTAACCAAACGAGGCGGAAAGATCGCCCAGCGTTGCAATGATCGAGCTGAACGAATCGGCCACAAAGAGAAAAAGGATGATGCACCCGGCAACGGAAATGACCGCAGCCGAAAGCGGGCTGTACTTTTTCAGCAAAATGCCAAGCATGGCCAAAATGATGGAAAAAGCAGCGATCTGGATCATAAATCAAACATGGCCTCTACCGTGGAAAACAGTTCGCTGATCTCGGGGATCAGCATCATCAGTACCACGATCACACCGGCCAGCGTCGTCAGCATTGCCTGGTCCTCGCGGCCGCTGCGCACCAGAAGCTGGTTTAGGACTGCAACGATAATGCCGATGGCCGCAATTCGAAAAATCAGATCTGCACTCATTTTATCCTCCTTTGTTTTACAGGAAAATCACGACCGCCGCACAGCCGCCAAACAAGCCGAAAGCCACATACAGCTTGGCCAGACGCTTTTCCTCCGCTTCATAGTACGAAAGCCGCTTGTGCATGGACGCCTTATACGCGCCCAAATAGCTCAGCTGCGTCTGTACATCGGTAGACCCGAGAAACGCGGCCAGCTGTTTTAATGAGGCGCGGTCACGACGGTCAATATAGGCTGTGCTCTGGTCCAGCGCATTGCAAAACGCCGTGTAAAACGGTTTTGTTTTGTCCATTTTTCGGATAAAAGACAGGCATTTAAAATCGGCTGTGCAGACGATCTTTTCAAATATGTCGCCAATGCAGTTCAGGTTAAACTGCATTTCGATCTCGATCAGCTCACACATCAGTATGATCTCGCGTGCCGCATTGCACCGGGCTCTCAGGCGCTCAGAAAAATAAAGGCCCGTGCCCGTTGCTGCCGTTATGAGAAGAATCGCGCCGATGAATTTCATTGTAAACCTCTTTACAGTCGATCATGACAAAGTCGTTTGCATAATTTTTCAGCAGGATGAGATAGGAAAATTCATTAAATTCCAGCAGCCTGCGCACGGCAAGTTTGGAAAACACATCCTCTATACTGTTTAGATGCACCGACACAGCAAACGCAATGCCGGAGCTGAAACCGTGAGCGATCGCATCTACCTCAGACGGTGTTGCGACTTCGTCGCACACGATCAGCTGCGCCGACATGGTGCGCATGGCCATTTCAATCGCGTCACGCTTCGGGAAATAGGAATACACGTCGCAGTTCAGGCCGGTCTCCAGTTCAAAACGGCTCCCGTTGGCGGCGAACTCGCCGCGCTCGTCCGCAATGCACACCTTTATATAGCGACCGGCAAAACCGTTTGAAAGCTGCAGCGCAAGGTCGCGCAAAACGGTCGTCTTTCCGCTGCTCGGCGGACCGGCAAGGATCACGCTCGGCAGCGCGTGCACAAAGAGCGTATTTAAAATCGGCAGCGCGCAGCCGCGCACAGCCCGGGCGATGCGGAAGTTCAGCGAAGTGACGTTTTTGACCGACACCACCTGCCCCTCGCGCAGCACTGCGGAAGCGCACACGCCGACACGGCTGCCGCCCGCAACGGTAATGAAACCGTTTTTCAGCTCAGCCATGCTGCTGTAAACAGAATAATCGCAAAGCTTCAAAAAGTTTTCCTGCAGCATGCGCTCAGTGATGATCAGGCTGTCCGGCGCAGGGACCGGTGTCAGCCGGCCTGCCGCAGACAAAAAAGCAGTCTCTTTCGCGCTGCAAAGCATCAGCGGTTTATTTCGCCGCAGACGGATCTCGGTGATCATCGGCATAATTTCCCTATCGACGGCGCAAAGCGCGTTTCGCACGTCGTTTGCAAAGCACTCTGCGGCTTTCAGATAATACTGCATGGCTTCTCCTTAAAACACTATGTACTCTTGTCCGCATGTAGAACCAAAAATCACTTGCATACACCGCGGGCGTGTGATAATATAAAAATCTGTCTCTTATACACATCTCCG
>URDW01000085.1 GCA_900546735.1 uncultured Oscillospiraceae bacterium | reverse complement strand
GAGATCGCTCAGTGTCTCGTGGGCTCGGAGATGTGTATAAGAGACAGATCTTGATGCGCCCGCAGCACGCCGCACGCAGCAGGGCGCGCAGCTGCACCTTGAACACCTCCGGGTGCATTAAGCAGTAGCGGATGGCGCGGCAGCCGAGAAACGGGTTTTCCTCTTTTTCCATTTGCAGGTAAGGGATGTCCTTGTCGCCGCCCACGTCGAGCGTGCGGATGATGACCTCTTTGCCGGCCATGGCCTCGGCCACCTCGGCATACGCCTTGTACTGTTCCTCCTCGTCCGGCAGGGACGGGCGGTCCATAAACAAAAATTCCGTACGGAAAAGGCCGATGCCCTCGGCCGAAGACTCCAGCGCGACCTGCGCCTCGGCCGGCGAACCGATGTTGGCATACACGCTGCGGTGCACGCCGCTTTTTGTTACGGTGGGGCGGGTGCGGTACACGTCGAGCAGGGCTTTTTCTTTGCTGTATTCCGCCTGCTTCTGCCGGTAGGCTTCCACCGTCTCCTCGTCCGGCGCAATAAACAGATCGCCCGAAAAGCCGTCGGCGATGACCAGGTCGCCGTCGTGGATCTGCGTACACGCACCGGCGGCGCTGAGCACGGCCGGCATTTCAAACGCGCGCGCCAAAATGGCGGAGTGCGAGGTGACGCCGCCCGTTTCGGCCACCATGGCCACGGTGTTTTTGCGGTTCATGGCAGAGGTCATGGACGGGGTAAAATCCGCAGCCACCAGCACGCTGCCGGGTTCTACTGCGGCCAGATCGACCGTTTTTACGCCGAGCAGCAGCTGCAGAAGGCTGGTTTTGATGTCGTTCACGTCGGTGGCGCGCTGGCGCAGCAGCGCATCGTCGGCCGAAGCGAACATTTGGTAAAACATGGTGCAAACGGCGTCCACAGCGGCCTCCGCCGTCTGCCCGCCGTCAATGTTCTCGTTCATCTGGCCAAGCATGAACGGGTCGTCCAGCATAGCCAGGTGGCCCTCTAAAATTTCGGCGTTTTTGCCGCCGGCCTCCTCTTTGAGCCGGTCGGCGAGCGCCCTTGTTTCGGTGCGGTAGCGGCCGGCCGCATCGGCAAGACGCGCTTTTTCCTCATCCGCCGTGGTAAACGCGCGGGCGGAATAATCCAGATCCGCCTGCCTGACCACCACGGCGCGGCCAATGCCGTAGCCGGCAGACACGCCGGCGCCCTTCAGCTTAATCATCGAGGCCGTTTTCGATCATGGACACGGCCTTGTCGAGCATGGCCTGCTCGTCCTCACCGTCGCAGCGGATGGTGATCTCGGAGCCGTACTTCAGGCAGGCCGCCATGATGTTCATGATGCTTTTGCCATTGATCTCTTTGCCGCCGAAGTCAATGGTGATGTTCGATTTGTACTTGGTCATTTCGGCCACGAACAGGTTTGCCGGGCGCATGTGAAAGCCCATTTTATCGACGATTTTCGTTGTTTTCTGTACCATACGATTTTTTCCCTCTTTCAGTTTCAAATAAAATTATCGGCAGCCTGCCGCACAGTGCGTGCGGCAGGCACATTCACGAGCAGACTTATTTTGCCTTGGCTTTTTTGGCCTTTTTGGCGACCGGGGCGTCGGTTCTTTTCTTTTTCAGAAGCGCCAGCATCAGTGCGCCGACAACGGAACCGGCGACAAGCGCCACGATGAAGCCGAGCACATTGTCCACGACCGGGAACACGAAGATGCCGCCGTGGGGCGCCGGGCAGGAGCAGCCGAACAGTGCCGAGACAGCGCCGGCGACCGCCGAGCCGACCATGCAGCTGGGGATGACGCGAATCGGGTCGGACGCCGCGTAAGGGATGGCGCCTTCGGTGATGAAGCAAAGACCCATGACGTAGTTGACCGGGCCGCTCTTGAGCTCTTCATCGGTCCATCTGTTTTTGAAGAAAGTGGTGGCCAGGGCGATCGCGATCGGGGGCACCATGCCGCCGATCAGAACGGCCGCCATCGTCCAGTCGTTGGCCGTTGTGGCATCCGTCAGCATGGCCGTGCCGAACACATAGGCCGCCTTGTTGAACGGGCCGCCCATATCAATGGCCATCATGGCCGCCAGAACGACGGAAAGCAGCAGACGGCTGGTTTCGCCGAGCGCCGTCAGGCCGTTGGAAAGGCCGGTGTTGATCAGGCCGATGATCGGGTTGATGAGGCACATGAACAGGCCCATCAGTACCGTGCCGAACACCGGGTACAGGAACACGGGTTTAACGCCGTCCATGCTCTTCGGCAGGAACGAAAAGATCTTTTTGAGCGCCAGCATGATGAGACCGGCGACAAAACCGGCGATCAGAGCGCCGAGGAAGCCGGAAACCGCCGTGCCGTCGCCGACAAGGTTCTGGTTTTCAAGCAGGCTGCTGAACGTGTAGCCGCTGGAGGCGAACACGCCGCCGACAAAACCGGGCAGCAGACCGGGCCGGTCGGCAATGGACTGCGCGATGTACGCGGCCAAAACAGGCAGCATCAGCGCAAACGCGGCTTTACCGATCCAGAACACAATGGCTGCGACCGGGTTCGTGTAGCCAAGGGTGGGGCCGGCAGGCGTGCCGGCGATCGTATCGATCAAAAAGCCGAGCGCGATCAGCACACCGCCGCCGACTACGAACGGCAGCATGTGGGAAACGCCGTTCATCAGGTGTTTGTAGATCTGGCGGCCGAAGCTCTCTTTTTCCTCGCTGTAGGCCGCTTCGGACGAGCCGCCCTCGTGGTGGTACACGGGCACGCTGCCGTCCATGATTTTGTTCACAAGCTCTTCCGGCTTATTGATGCCGGACGAAACAGAGGTTTTCAGCACCCTTTTGCCGTCAAAACGAGCCATTTCCACGTTTTTGTCGGCGGCCACGATGATGCCGTCTGCCGCTTCGATCTCTTCCCGGGTCAGGCGGTTCTTTACGCCGCCGGAGCCGTCGGTCTCGGCCTTCAGGGCATAGCCCAGCTTTTCGCCGGCTTTTTCCAGCGCCTCAGCCGCCATATAGGTATGCGCGATGCCGGTGGGGCAGGCCGTGACGGCCAGAATGCGGTAACCGGTTTTGGCCGGCGCCTCGGCGGGCTTTTCGTCGTACTTTTCCTTTTCGGCCTTGTCGATCACGGCCAGGAACTGTTCGGGCGTTTCGGCCGCGCGCAGGGCTGCCGTAAAGTCCGCATCCATCAGCATCGTCATCAGGCGGGCCAGAATTTCCAGGTGCACGTCGCCGTCCATCGGTGCGGCGATCATAAAGAGCAGGTCAGACGGCTTGCCGTCCGGTGCACCGTAGTCCACGCCGCCCGGCACGGTCATGGCCGAAAGCGACGGTTTTTTCACGGCGCCGCACTTGGCGTGCGGCACGGCGATGCCCTCGCCGATGGCCGTGGTGCCCTGCGCCTCGCGCGCAAGGATGGCTTCTTTGTAGGCGGCCGTGTCGGTCAGGTCGCCTGCTTTTTCATGGAGCGCTACCAGCTTGTCGATCGCCGCTGCCTTGTCCGGGGCAGCCGTCTTCAGCTCGATGGCGCAGGGGTTGAGTAAATCAACGATTCGCATAAAGACTCTCCTTTTCTCGCCGCGCAAGCGGCTGTTTATTTTTTAAGAAGCGTGCACGCTTCTTCGATCCCTTTTTTATCGGCCAGGCCGATGGAAAACGCGGTGGCGTTGCCGGCGGCCGCGCCGAGCAGCAGCGCCTCGGCGTAGTCGCCCGTCTGTGTCCAGCCGGCCACGAAACCGGCCACCATGGAGTCGCCGCAGCCGACCGAATTGACCGGCTTGCGGTCGATGATGCCGGCCTCGTAGCAAGCGCCGTCCTCGGCGATCAGCGCCGCGCCGTCCTTGCCGCGCGACACCAGAACGTTTCTGGCGCCCATCTGCTGCAGGCGGTGCGCATACGTTTTGATCTCTTCCAGTGTTTTGACCTTTACGCCGAACAGATCGCCCAGCTCGTGGTGGTTCGGCTTGATCAAAAACGGTTTATAGTTCAGCGCCCGCAGCAGCGACTGCCCCGTGGTATCCACCACAAAGCGGACTTCCCTGCCGGCCAGCGCCGCCATGATCTTTTCATAAGTGTCCTCCGGCAGCGCCGGCGGTATGCTGCCCGCGAGCACCAGCGTGTCGCCGGGGCCGAGCGCCGAAAGCTTATCCATCAGGCGCTGCAGGTCGCCGGGCATGATGTCGGGGCCCAGGGCATTGATGTCGAACGAAACATCGGACTTGACTTTTACGTTGATGCGCGTAAAGCCCTTTTCCAGGTCCACAAAATCATTTGCGATGCCGTCTGCGTCGAGCATTTCCTTTAACTGGCGGCCCGTGAAGCCGGCCGTGAAGCCGAGCGCCCGGTTTTCCACCCCCAGGCGTGTCAGAATGACCGACACGTTGATGCCCTTGCCGCCGTAGAGCAGCTCTTCGCCGGTGGTGCGGTTGATGTCGTCCGTGCGCATCTTTTCCACATGCATAACGTAGTCGAGCGCCGGGTTGAACGTTACGGTATAGATCATTCGTCCTCATCCTTTCCGACGGTTTTGATCACCGTGTATTTGCGCCAGCTTTCATCGGGCAGCTCGTCCGTGATGATGCAGCCGCGGTCCATGGGCGCGTATGTGACCGAGGAGACGCGGCCGAACTTGGAGCTGTCGGCCAGCACATAGGTCACAAAGCTGCGCTCAAACGCGGCGGCTTTCACAAACGCCTCTTCCGCGTCC
Source organism: uncultured Oscillospiraceae bacterium (assembly GCA_900546735.1). GTDB lineage: Bacteria > Bacillota > Clostridia > Oscillospirales > Acutalibacteraceae > Scybalenecus > Scybalenecus merdavium. The sequence continues at coordinate 4,370 of URDW01000085.1, read as the reverse complement.
GGCGTGGAAAAGCCCTGCTCCGGCGTAACGCCGTTCGTGCCGATAAAAGCCTTGGTAAAATTGTACTTGCGGATGTTTTTGGCGGCCACAACGCCGATCACCGCTTCGGTCGTGGACTTGAGCTGGCCGCCGAGCATATACACCTGAAAGCCGCGCTGCACCAGGCGCTTGGCGTGGCTGATGCCGTTTGTGACAAACGAGGCTTTGCAGTTTTTGTCGATAAAATCGATCATTAAAAACGTGGTGGTGCCGGCGTCCAGATAAACAAAATCGTCGCTGTTGATCTGCGCGGCGGCGTAGCGGGCAATGGCCCTTTTTTCCGCCACATGCACGCTGGATTTGGCCTGCACGCTGTCTTCCATAGCGATAAAGTTTTTGCTTTTGAGCATGGCGCCGCCGTGGATCTTGCTGACAAGCCCCGCGCGGCTCAGGTCGGCAATGTCGCGCCGAACGGTGGACTCAGACGCACCGAGCACCTGTGTGAGCATTTGCACAGACGCCGTGCCCCTTGTTTTCAGTATGTCCATAATCGCGTTTTTTCTTTCCTGGTTCAGCATGTCGGCTCTCCTTTCGGTTCATCTACATTTTATCATTCCGTTCAAAACCAGTCAATATTCCAGAAATTTTTTGTTCATTTCGCCGTTAAAAAGCCGGTTTTGCTGTGCAAATTGACCTGTTTTTACGCCTTTTGTGACCGGTTTTGACCGGCGTAAAAGAAAATTTTCATGAAAACGCGCAAAGCGCAGGCGCGCTTTTGCGTGTCAAAAAGGTGTGCTTGCAACAAATTATACAGCCTGACACGCTGACAGACTGCCTTTGCGTTTTAATTTTGCCCCAAAAAACAGAAAAAAGCCGGCGCAAGCGATACAAAGCTTGCGCCGACGAGTCGGTTGCTAAAACAGCATTTGTGTTTTTGCGTGCATTATGCAGGATTTATGTGTAAAAAACAGAAACGGCGATCAAAAACTGGCCGAGATAATACGTTAAGTGGTTGACAAAAATGTACGGCTTCGTGTTTTTGTTTTTTTTGCGGTCGAAATAAGTGGAGCACAGCACGGCGTCCGAAACGGTGAAGAACACCGAGCCCGCAAAAAACAGGATGGTATTTTTGGAAAAGTCGTTCGAGAGCATGCACAGGAAGGACGACAGCATGGTCATCAGCAAAAAGACCGTATAAATATAGGTGATGGTACGGTAGCCGGTGTAGTCGTTTTGCTTTTTGGTAATGACCATCTGCAAAGCGACAATGACCAGCGACGCCCCGGCGGCCAAAATGTACCAGCGGCGGTCAACGGCAGCCCCGTTGGCCAGCAGAATGGCGGCCAGGTAAAACACATGCCCGGCCAAAAACGACGCAAAGCCCCAGTAGGTAAACTGGCGTTCGCCGCTTTTATAGATCCACTTCAGGTCGAGCCAGATGTCGCCGAGCAGGCCGGCCACGAGCCCCAGCATGACCAGCATGGCGTAAGGCGCCGCGTCCTCGCGCGCCACCACGGCATAGCCGGCCGTGGCCACGAACACAAAGCTGGTGATGGACTTGGCGACGAGCGCCGGCATGCTGATTTTTTTGATGCGCAGCACGATGAACACGATAAACGCCACGATACCGAGCGCGATCAAAAAGCCCCACATCACAGTTGTCATAAAAAATCCCCCTTTGCCGCCCCCGCGGCAGAAATTTATAGGTATATGTCAGAACAGCTCCCCTTGGGAACGAATGACCGAAAAGTACAAGCGCTGCCGGCCCCTTCTCTTTGCCGGATCAGCCGCGCTTTTTTTCGCCGTCGGCCAAATGGCGGATGTAGCCGAGGAAGTCGGCCACACAGCCGTAATTGCAGTGGCAGGCCACATATTTGCAGATGGCCTTCAGGTCTTTCGGCGCCTGGCCGGCGCAGGCCGGGATGGCCACCTTTTTGAGCATTTCCTCATCATTATAATAATCGCCGATCGCGCCGATGTGTTCGCGCGGCACGCCCAGCATTTCGCCAAGCTTCAGCACGGCGGCGCCTTTGTTGGTGCCCTCCTGCAGCATCTCCAGGCTCCAGGGCGAGCTGGACATAAAGGTCATGCCGTGGCTGCCGGTTTTTTGCAGATGCTTTTTAAAAGCGGAGATCGTGACCGGGTTGGACCAGAAGATGACCTTCATCCAGCCCTCCTCGGGCACCTGGTCCAGCGTGGTGACCTCGTGCGAGGTCTTGTCAAAAAACATCTGCCCGAGCGAAAGCAGTCCGGAACGCACGATGTAGACATGGTCGTCGAAAAAAATACCGATGTCCAGACGGTGGAAAGGGCCGCTGTACTGCTCATAGACGTCGCGCACGAACCGCCGCCCCTGTGCGCCGATCGTGGAACGCCAGAGCATTTTTTTCCGGTCATAATCATAGATGCCGGCGCCGTTGAGCACCACGGCGGGGCAGTTCGGCGTGACGCGCCGGTAGTTGCGCTCCAGCGACGAGACCGCCCGGCCCGAGGCCAGGGTGAAATGGCCGCCGCGCTGCGTGAAATCCAAAATGGCATTATAATTGTTGCGCGGCAGTTTGCGGAACTTGTTGTTGAGCGTACCGTCGATGTCAGACACAACGAGCCAGTCGCTGTAATCGGCGGGCACATTTGTTTTTTGGTTGTCGGTTTGCAGCATGCTGCTCCTCCTTACATGCACAGTTTGTTACAGTTTGTTTCTGAAATGATCCGCGCGGCCGGACCGCACCGGCAAATGCGCCGATCTACGGTTTTATCATAGCATACTTGCCAAAACGTTTGCAAGCAAATCCGCCCCGGCTGCACTATAATTCTGCGTGTAGAGGCTCTACCCGAAAACATACGCGCTCTACCGCCGGTAGAGTTGACTTTGCAGGGCGGTTGTGGTACTATATTTGCAGTTAGATTCTGTACAAAAACGGCGCTTTTTGCCGTTTTTCGCAAAAATAGACAAAAGGCGGCAAAAAGCCATGACACAGCCACTGACCGAATATGATTTTAAAAAACGGCTCGGCAAAAACCTAACCTACCTGCGCACCCGAGCCGGCATGACCCAGTCGCAGGTGGCCGAAGTGCTCAGCTACTCGGACAAATCCGTTTCCAAATGGGAGCGCGGCGACGGCATGCCCGATCTGTACATCCTTTCCAAGCTGGCCGACCTTTACCATGTGGACATTTCGGCGTTTCTGGCCGATGACCCGGCCCAGCTGGAACCCATGCCGGCCGAGTCGCCGGAGGAGGTCCGCTACCGCAAAAAGAAGCGGCTGATCATTCCGCTGCTGGCCATCGGCATCGTCTGGCTGAGCGCCGTGGTGCTGTTTGTGCTGCTGAACGTGGTCACCGATTTGCTGCATGTGGACTTTCGCGGCGAGTGGCTGGTGTTCATCTACGCGCTGCCGGCCACGGCCATTGTGAGCATTGTGTTTTCCAAGCTGTGGTGGTACCGTATCACAACGTTTCTGGCCATTTCCCTGCTGATTTGGACCGTGCCGCTGTGTATTCAGCTGACCGTAGTGGTCATTTTGGGCAGCTCCAGCGGGTTTGAGCTTTTTTACATCATCTCCGCCGTGCTGGAAGTGATGTTCATCCTTTGGTTCTTAATGAAAAAGCCGAAGAAAAGGGACGACCGCACAAAAAAATAAGTGAATAACAAAAAACGCGCTGAAGCAATTTGCTGCTTCAGCGCGTTTTGTTTTATGCGGTGTTCTAAAAGCATGCAGACTTTTAAGAAAAGCCGGCGCCCCAAATCAGCAAAGCAAAATTTGGGAAAACGCTTGCCCGGCGCCCTTTCAGTCCAGCTCGGCGCGCAGGTCTTCGATCACGCGGTTCGTTTCGCTGAGCGTTTCGTTCAGCGCGTCCTTTTCCGATTCGCCGGCCAGGTAGATCAAGGTGTAGCTGTCGTCCGGCGCGTCGTCGGCCTTATAGAAATAGGGCACGGTCGTGCCGTTTTCGGCAAATTCGTCGGCGCTGACGCGCTCGCCGTCGATCACATACTGCTTGGAGCCGTAAGTGTCTTCCACCTCGGCCGAGTAGAGCAGCGAGAACGTGTCGTCCGCCATGCGGTACACGCGCGCCGTGTACCGGCCGGCGCTGTCGCTGACCTCGCGCGTAACGGTGCACACGCGCGTTTCCTCGCCGGCTTTTTGCAGCATGACCAGGCGCGCGTCTGCATCAAAGCTGGGCGTGACGAGCGTTTCGTTTGTAAAGATCAGCGTGGCGGTCATACCGCTGCAGCGGTAGACCTCCATAATATAGCGCGTGGTGTCGTACGTTTCGTAGTCTGACGCAGAGCCGTCCACCTCGGTGACCGCGCGCTCGTAAACAAGCAGCAGTTCGTCGAGCCCGTCGCCGTCAAAATCGACCAGGCGCGCCACGGCCAGACCCTGCAGGCG
>URDW01000084.1 GCA_900546735.1 uncultured Oscillospiraceae bacterium | reverse complement strand
ATCCAACTCGTCTTTTTGACAGTCTATCAGCGTGTCGGGCTGTATAATTTGTTGCCGTTATGCCTTTTTCGACACGCTGAAGTGCTTCGGAAAACGAAGCACTTTTTTGGAGGAAAGGCGTTAAAGGCTGTTCATGCGCATTTGTACCGTGGGGTCAACGTACGGTGTGCCGCTGCCGGCCGTTTGGTCGGCGTAAAACGACTCTATCGCGTTCAGGTTGCGTTCCAGCACCTGCACGGCCAGGTAGTCGCTCAGGCAGAACTTGGTGGGCGAGGTCATGTATTTGTATTCGTAGCCGGTGGCTTTGCCGTTTTCGGTTTGCACCGTGCACAGCTTGTCGCGCCAGTTTGCCATAACGCGCAGGGCGGCCGACGCATCGCGCTGCCCGGCAAAGCGGTCGGTGCGCGTGTCGCGGGCCAGATATATTTTTTCCAGGTAAGGCACGGCGGCGCTGTCAAGCGTGTCCAGGTAATCGATGTCTATTTCAGTCGCCTGGGTCGTGTCGTTCAGATAACGGCCGGTGTTGTAGCTTGCAATGATGCGGTCGGCGTCGGCCAGGGCGAATACGATGAAAACGGCCGATACGCTGATCAGGATCACGCGCATATATTTCCATCTCGGCAAAAACAGGTGAATGCACAGGCACACGGTGCAGATCAGAAGCATGCCGTCAAACACGGCGGTGTACAGGCGCAGCGTCGTCAGCCCGTAGGAGGAAACGTAGAGCATGATCTTGGAAAGCGAGGTGGCAATAAACAGCAGCGTAAAGGCGCACACCGCGCAGGCAACCGCCTGCAGCGCCCGGCTGACCTTTTTGCCGTTTCGTTTTGTAAACAGCAGCGCGGCGCAGAGCAGGGAAAAGTTGATCACGGTCAGCAGGCACATTTCAAAAAAGCCGCGCCGCGCGTATTCGGCATAGCTGAACTGGTAGCCGTCGGGCAGCAGGCTTGCAAACGCCGAGAAAAAGTAGGAAAGCTGCGAGATCAGGTAGATCAGGTAAACAAAGCACAGTGCGCCGAGTACGGTGACCGAAACGGTGGGCGAAAGCACGCGCACGCCGCTTCGGCGCGGTTTTGCACCGGCCGGCGTGTCAGCGCGGGGCGCGCTCTTTTTTTGCGCTGCGGGCCGGCGTACGCCCAGTACAAAACCGGTAAAAAGCGGCCAGAAAAGCGCCACCAGCACGATCTTGACCGGCACGGTCAGGTCCACGTCGGCTATGCGGTCCCAGGCCTGTGACAGCATTTCGGAAAACGCCCCGTCGCCCGAGGCCAGCAGAGCAATGGCCACAATGCACACCGGTGCGGCGATCAAAAGCCCGATCACGATGTCGCGTGTGCGGCGGCTTTTTCGCTCTTTAAACGGCATCAGCAGCATGCGCCATGCCTCCGGCCACTGCGCAAGCGGCTGCAAAACACCAAGGCGCACCAGGCCGGCCAGGTATTTCCAGCTGCCGCGGTTTTCCGTAATGCGCGGTGCGAACGCGCTGGCCCATGCCGCATAGAGCGCTGCTAAAAAACAGAACAGCAGCGCGCTGATCAGGCCGTTGTCGTTCAGGACAAAAGTGAGCGAGCCGATCGCGGCCAGTACGGCGCAGGCGGTGGAAAACGGCAGGTCGGTCGTTTTTTTGCGCAAAAAGCAAAGGCTGGTAACGGCGCCGAACACCAAAAACAGCACGGCCGCCGCCAGGTGCAGCCCGCCAAACAGTACACACTCGGTAAAAAAGACGGCAAAAATCAGCATTGCGGCTGAAAAAAGCGGTTGTCTTGCCGGGAAGGAACGGATTTTTTGTAAAAAGTTTTGCATCAGGTTTCTCCTTTCAAAATCGTGGGTCGGCCGTCCGCGGGGCGGGCGGGTTGTCGTAGATCAGCTGTATATATGGCGCAAGCGTGTCAAAGCCTGCCATGGCGTCTTCATACACAAAAACGGCGCCGTTTTCTATCAGCCAGCCGTCCGGATGGTCGCGGTAATACGTTAAAATGGTGCGGCACGCTTCTGCCTGCTGCATAAAGCTGTCGTATATAGCCTGCATTTTGGAAAGGATCTCGCGGCTTTTGGTGTCCATCGGCTGCGCAAACGCCTCTTCAAACAGCGTTTCGCACGGCTTTTTCACATTGGCGCCGGCCAGGTAGCTGCGCACAGTTTCGGGGCGAAGCAGCGTTTCGGTGCGGGCAAGGACTTCGCCGGCGCGCGCCGCAGCCGTGTCGACCTGCGCCAAAGATGCTTCAAAGTCCGGGCCGTCTTCCACAATGTTGTCGCCTGTGATCAGCCAGAAGAAGTCGTAGTAGACGCGCACGGTCTGCATTTCTTCAAAGCAGCTGTGCACGTCGCGCAGGCAGGCCTTGGCTGCCTTTTCGGCTTTGGCCCAGTCGCCGGTGCACGCCTGCTTTTCCAGGGCCGCCGTAAAGATGTCGTCTGCAAACGGCTCTGCCGCTGCGGCTGTTTCCAGTGCGCGCAGCTCGTTCAAAAACAGGGCTTTGTTTTCCTTTGCGTCTTTTGCAAAGTGCGCCGCTGCCGCACCGCCGCCGGCGCATAAAAGGACAAGCACGGCGGCCAGCACCAGGGCCAGGCTTTTCTTTGTGTCCATAACATCCTCCCGTTTTTCTGTGGTTTAAACTTCCTCTTGCTCTTTTTGTACAGGGCCGCCGGTCACCACGCATAGATCTTTACATCGTAGCCGGCGGCGATCATTTCGTAGTGCGCCTCCTCTACGGCGCGAAAAGCGGAAATGCTGGTTTTGTCCTGCAAATATTGCTCGTACACTTCTGCCAGCTGCGGGTGCTTTTCGGGGCAGCTGCCGCCGCTGATCTCGTCGATCACCGCCTCGGTGTATGCGGCGTGCATGGCGATCTGGTCAAAGCGTTTTAAGCTGATGGAAATCACGACCTCCAGCGGCACGCCGTACGTCTCGCGGCAGTAGGCGTCGGTCAGCTCACTGTCGTTTCGCATGCCGTTCAAAATTTCTGCGCGCCATTTTGCATCCCTTGCGCTGGGCTGCAGGCCTGCCTTTTCGGCGTAGTCGCTGGTGATGTAGTAGCGCACCAGTTCTTCTGTGGTGTGGTAGTGGCCGTCGATGCCGTAGCTGTCCAGGTCTACCTGGGTGATTTTGTGGCCGTTTACCGTTGCCAGCAGTTTCGGGTCGCTAAAGTGGCGCATCATGTGGTCTGCCTGCGCTTTGAACGAACCGTGCTCCCGCGGCGGCGTGTGGTCCGCCGTGCACCCCGTAAATGAAACGGCGCACAAAAGTGCCGTAAGCGCGGCAAAAATGTATTTCGCCTTGGTCTTCATGTGCATTTTTTTCTCCCGTCTTGTTTGTGCCGCTTTTGCGCTGCACTGCCGGCGGTCAGTTTTCGCTTTCGTCCGGGCGGTACTCCAAAATGTCGCCCGGGGCGCAGTCCAGCGCTTTGCAGATGGCGTCCAGCGTGGAAAAGCGAATGGCCTTTGCCTTGCCGGTCTTTAAAATAGAAAGGTTCGCCTGGGTGATGCCGATCTTGGCGGCCAGCTCGCCGGAACTCATTTTGCGCTTGGCCAGCATCACGTCTAAATGGATCACGATCATTTTGCCACCTCACACCGTCATGTCGTTTTCTTCTTTGATGGCAATGGCTTTGTCAAACACCTGCATCACGACCCGCAGCACGATGCCGCCCAGAAAAGCCATCAGCCCGAACACAAAAAGCGCGTAGTGGAACACCCCGACCACGCACGACAGCGCGGCCGCCAGAAAACAGCAGATGCTGATGGCCGACAGGTGGCGCGTATTGACGGGGTCAAAAATGCGCTCTTTTTCAATGTTTTTCAAAAGCTTCGTCAGCCGCACCAGCGTAACGGCGCCCACCGGCCAGGCCAGGTAAACGCAAACCAAAAGCACCGCCGGCACAAAGTCCGGCCGGGCGTAAAGGCGCGGGTAAATGTGCATAAAGAAGTACGGCGCGCCCACGGCCAGCACGGCTGCGCCGGCCCAGAACAGGCCGATGATGGCCAGGCTCAGGCGGATAGAATGCTTCTTTCCCATAAGAATGCCTCCAAACACATGTTTTGTACTTTCTTTGTACTACAATTTTTATCGTTTGTCAATAAAAAATTCTCAAAAAACGATAAAATTATTTGGACAGAACAAGCAAGAAGATTTGTGAACTTTGCATAATTTTTATCAATATCATTTAAAAAGAAACGCTAATTTGCAAATAATTGTGTTTTTATTGCCATTGTTGACAAATAAATTTCTGTATTGTATTATAATTTTGGGCGAATTATACAAATTTATATTTTCAGAAAGGAGACCACGGCTATGACAGACTATGCGGCCATTGCAGAAAAACAGAACAAGCGCTATTTAAGCGGGCGCACCAAAAGCTGCGCTTACCGCATTGAACAGCTCAAAAAACTGAAACGCTCCATCCGTTTTTACCGCGACGACATTTTCCGCGCCCTGAAAGAGGACCTGAACAAGTGCCAGATGGAGGCGTACCTGACCGAGATCAGCTTTGTGGAAAATGAGATCGACTACACCATCCGCCACCTGGCCGGGTGGATGCGCACCAGGGTGGTGCCCACGGGGCTGACGCAGTTCCCGGGCGTGTCCAAAATTTACCACGACCCGTACGGCGTGGTGCTCATCATCTCGCCGTGGAACTACCCGTTCCAGCTGACGATGATGCCCCTGATCGGCGCGATCGCGGGCGGCAACTGCGCCGTTGTGAAGCCGTCGGACTACGCGCCGGCCACGTCGCATGTGATCCAAAAGATCGTGGCCAACATTTTTGACCCCAGCTATGTCGTGGTGGTCGAGGGTGATCTGCACGTCAACACGGCGCTTTTGAACCTGAAGTTTGACTACATTTTCTTTACCGGCAGCGTCAAGGTCGGCAAGATCGTAATGGAAAAAGCCTCGCACCACTTAACGCCGGTCACGCTGGAGCTCGGCGGCAAAAGCCCCTGTATCGTGGATGAGACGGCCGACATTAAAGTGGCGGCGCGCCGCATCGTCTGGGGCAAGTCCATCAACGCCGGGCAAACGTGCGTGGCGCCTGACTATGTGTATGTGCACAAAAGCGTAAAGCAGTCGCTCATCAACGCCATGGTGGCCGAGCTGCGCGCGGCATACGGCGAAAACGGCCTTCAAAGCACGATTTTGCCGAAGATCATCAACGACGGCCACTTCGACCGCCTGCTCGGCTATATGGACGGCGCGAACGTGGTGTTCGGCGGCAAAAGCGACCGGGAAAGCCGGCGCATTGAGGTGTCGGTGCTGGATCTGGACGGCGAGGACCACCCGGTCATGGGCGAGGAGATCTTCGGCCCGCTGCTGCCGGTCATCGGCTACACATCGCTTGACGACCTGATCGCCGCCATGCAGAAAAAGTCAAAGCCGCTGGCGCTGTACCTGTTTACCAAAAGCCGCAAAAACCGCGACCTGGTGCTTGGCCATCTGCAGTTCGGCGGCGGCTGCGTGAACGAAACGGTGCTGCACATCACCTCGAATTCCATGCCGTTCGGCGGTGTGGGCGACAGCGGCATGGGCGGTTACCACGGCCGCGCCAGTTTTGATTCGTTTACGCGTGAAAAAGGCGTTCTCATCAAGCCGAACGCCGTTGATTTTGCATTTCGCTATCCCCGCACCTGGCCGGCGATCGAGGCAAAGTGGGCAGCCCTGCAGCAGCTGCTCAGCCCGGTTTCGCCGCCCGGCCGGCGGGAGACCTCCTAAAAGAAAAAGCAGGCAAAATGCCTGCTTTTTCTTTTGAGACTGTCGAAAAAGCCGGCCGGACCGCGCATCATAAATCACAGGATAAAAGAATCGCTTTCCGGCTATGAAACACATTGTAAAATCGCTTTATATAAAAAAGTAACAGAGAAAGCAGAAAAACCGCACAACAGTGCGGTTTTTGCGCTTTTTGTCTTTTGCTCGGGGGCAGTACCGCTGTACGGCTCCCGCTCGCAAAATACAAAATCCAGCTCGCCTTTTTGGCAGTCTGTCAGCGTGTCAGGCTGTATAATTTGTTGCAAGCACACCTTTTTTGACACGCTGAAGAAGCAGGCAAAATGCCTGCTTCTTTTGCGCTTATAGCGAAACTTTATTTGGGATTTGCATTTTGTTTTTTGTCAGCAGCCGGTGTGCTTCCCGGCAACTGTCTTTATCTGTTTGGGAAGCGCCGGGCGAAGGTGTCCAGTGTGGCGGCGAAATCGTGCGGCAGGTAGGAAAGCGCCGTGCGGCGCAGGCTGTTTGGAATGCCGAAATACGCCTCGGCAATGCTGCCGGTGATCGCGGCCAAAGTGTCGCTGTCGCCGCCGAGGGAAACGGCCAGGCGGATGGAATCCTCAAAATCCTCGGCCTCCAGAAACGCCTGCATGGCCGGCGGCACCGTGCCGGGGCACGTTTCATCAAACGTATAATGCGGCCGGATCTCGTCCAGCGTTTTGCGCAGCGGGTAAAAATTCTTTTCCGTATAAGCGCGTATCTCCTCTTTCGACTTGCCGCAGCGGGCCAGAAAAATGGCTGCGGCCACAGCCTGCGCGCCCCGGATACCCGCCGGGTGGTCGTGGGTCACTTCGGCCGAACGCTCGGCAAGCGCCAGCGCCTCTTCCAGCGTTTTGGCCGCCCAGCCGCAGGGCGAAACGCGCATGGCCGAGCCGTTGCCGAAGCTGCCGTAGGGCTGCGGGTGCGGTGTTTGCAGCCACCGGCTGAAAAAACCGCCGTAGCCGGCGTTCGGGTACTTTTGGCCAAGCGCCTGCATTTCGCCGACAAGCGCTTTTTGAAACGCGCCCTGTGCGCCGCCCGTCTGCAAAAGCGCGCGGGCCACAGCCACGGTCATGACCGTGTCGTCCGTAAAGAAACAGTCTTTTGCAAAAAGCGTAAAATTTTTTGTTTTGATGTTGTTGAATTCAAACCGGGAACCGGCGATGTCGCCGATCATTGCGCCGAGCATATGCATCTCTCCTAAAAATATTCTACCACAAACGGCACAATGATTCTAGCGCGTTTTTGCCCGCATTCGGTCGCCTGCGGGGCGACTTTTCACATGCCGCTGCCGGGTCGTCTCTGCAAGGCGCCGCGCAGTTGTCTTGGCTTGTGCATACGGGCGCCTGCCGGGCCGCGCTTTCGGCAGCGGCGCATCCCTTTTAGAGATCCTGCCAAAACAAGCGCGGTTGCAAGAATTTCTAAATTTTTCGGTACGGTTTCTAAAGCAATCGGTTTTGTTTTTTCATATAATCAAAATGAATTTCGGAAAAAGCAAGGATTGCTGCAAAAGAAATTGCCATATACAAAATGATTTGTTATGTTATTGGATGAAAACAGCAAAACGGCCGCCGCGCCGCAACCAAGGAGCTGAATCGATGAAACTCTGGTACAAAACGCCCGCAAAACGCTGGATCGACAGCCTGCCGCTCGGCAACGGCCGCCTTGGCCTGATGGCAGACGGCGGCATACAAAAAGAAACTTTTTACATCAATGACGACATGCTGTGGTCCGGTTACCCGAAAAGCCGGCTGAATCCGCAAAGCGCAGCCGCGCTGGGCGAGATCCGGCGGCTGATTTTGGACGGCAAAAACGCCGAAGCAGAGGCACTGATCAAAAAAACGTCGTTCGGCGACTGGTCCGAAGCGTACGAACCGCTCGGCACGCTGACCATCGCTTATAAAAACATGCGCGCTGCGGCGGACTACCGCCGTGCGCTCGATCTGGACGAGGGCGTGCACATCAGCCGCTTTTACTGCGGCGGCAAAGTGCAAAAAGAAGCGTTTTGCAGCTGCCCCAGCCAGCTGGGCGCCGTGCGCATCACCAGCGAAAAGCCGCTCGATCTGACGCTGCGCCTGGCCAGCCCGCTGAGAGCGCAGACGCAGTGCACCGAAAACGGCCTTTTGCTTTACGGCCATGCCCCCGACACCAGCCTGCCGAATTACTGCCGCACCGCGTTTTGGCCGATCCGCTACAACGAACACAAGGCCATGGCGTTTTGCGCCGGCGTAAAGGCGGTCACCGACGGGAAAACGGCTTGCAGTAAGCATGCGCTTTCCGTCTGCGGCGCGCACGAGATCGTGCTTTACCTTTTCACTGCCACGGGCTTTCGCGGCTTTGCCGAAATGCCCCAGACGGACGTTCGGCCGCTTTTAAAAGAGATCGGCCAGAAGCTGGCGGCAGACTACAGTTACGAAACGATCCGCCGGGCGCACACTGAGGACTACAAAGCGCTGTACAGCCGCACCGTTTTCCGGCTGGACGGCTGCGAAAAAGTGCCCTCCGGCGACGAGCTGGTGCGCATGGCCAAAAGCGGCACCATCCACCCGGCCATGCCGGTGCTTTACTACCAGTACGCGCGCTACATGACGATCAGCGGTTCTCGCCCCGGCACACAGCCGCTGAACCTGCAGGGCATTTGGAACGACCGGGTGCGCGCGCCGTGGTCGTCCAACTACACAAACAACATCAATGTGCAGATGAACTACTGGTTCACGGCCGGAGCCAACCTGCGCGAGTGCCTCGAACCGTATGAAACATTTTTGCACGAGCTGACGGTGACCGGCGGCGAATGCGCGCGGGTCAATTACGGCTGCCGCGGCTTTGCCGTGAACCACAACGCCGATTTGTGGCGCAAGGCCACCCCGGTCAAAAACGACCCGGTCTACGCCTATTTCCCGCTGGGCGGCGCATGGCTCACAAACGAGCTGTACGCCCACACGCTTTATGAAAGTACCGGCGAAAAGCTGCAGCGCATCTTCCCCGTTTTAGAGGGTGCGGCCCTGTTTTGCCTGGACTGGCTGACCGAAAAGGACGGCGAACTGGTGACCTGCCCGTCTACCTCGCCGGAGCTTCGCTTTTTCAAAGACGGGCAAAGCGGTGCGGTCGACTTCGCCACCTCGTTTGACATGGCCATTGTGCGCCAGACGCTGCAAAACTACATAGCTGCCGCCGAGAAAACCGGCCAAACGGCCCACACCAAAGCGGCTGCCGAGGCGCTGGCAAAACTGCGCCCGTTTGGCTTAGATGAAAACGGCGCACTGCTGGAATGGAGCGCGCCCTATACGCCGGCAGAAAAAGGCCACCGCCATTTTTCGCCGCTTTACGGCATTTACCCGGGCGACTGCCTGCTGGACGAAGAAAATACAGCTCTGCGCGCCGGCGCGCGCAAGCTGCTGGACAGACGCATGGGCGCCGGCTCCGGCCAGACCGGCTGGTCGGCCGCCTGGGCGGCCTGCCTGTACGCC
>URDW01000083.1 GCA_900546735.1 uncultured Oscillospiraceae bacterium | reverse complement strand
GAATGATCCGCGGGGATTTTGTGAATTATTTTATATTTTACGTTTGAATTAAAAATTGACAAGCCGATTTTGAATTTTATATAATAAAAAACGGAAGATGTGCACTGCTGTTTCAGAGAGGGGTTATTCTATGAAGAAAATCATTTCCGCTTTGCTCGCGGGTGCCGTGGCGGTCGCCGGGTGCGCAGCGCTGGCCGGCTGCAGCAATGCCGAGAGCTCGGACAACACCTGGAAAGACGCCGGTTACGACCTGTCGCTGCCGGTGCTTGGGCAGGACGGCTGGTACATGGTGTTTGAGGATGAATTTGAAGGGGATGCGCTGAACCAGAACATCCAGTTCGGTGAACGCTACACCGGTTCCAAAGAAATCTGGACCACATCGCCGCACGCGATCCGCTGGGAAAGCAACGACGCCGACAAGCCGGAGCAGGCCTGCTGGTGGTGCCCCGAGATGGTGGAGGTCAAGGACGGCAATGCCATCGTCCATTCGCGCTACGAGACAGACCATGAATGTGACGGCGACTGTCCGGCCGAGGGGCGCTTTACCGGCGGTATTGAAACGCGCCGTGTGGTCGGCGACGCGAACGACAACAAGGGCTCCAGCGATGAACTGCTTTTTGCCCAGGCGTTCGGTTATTTTGAAACACGCGTCAAGTTCCCGGATGCAGACGGCATGTGGTCGGCGTTCTGGCTGCAGTCTTCCAATATGCGCAAGCCTGCGGCTGCCGGCGTAGACGGCACGGAGATCGACGTGTATGAAAGCGCTTTTCGCCGCAGCAAATCCAGCCAAATGGGTCATGCGCTGCTGTGGAACGGTTACGGGGAATATGCGCAGTCTGAAGCGGTGATCCAGGATCTGGAGCAGGATCTTTACGACGGCGAATACCACACCTTTGCTTTAAAGTGGACGCCGGAATACTATGTGTTTTACATAGACGGTGAGGCGACCTGGGCGTCTATGGGCGGCGGTGTTTCGCACGTTAAGGAATTTTTACGCCTGACCTGCGAGATCGACGCGGGCGACGAGTGGGGCCCGCATGGCCAGAAGATCGGTGCGTTTGACGGCACCGAGGACGCGCCGTTTTATATCGATTACGTCAAGGTCTGGCAGAATGAAAATTATGCGGCCTATGAAATTTCAGACGACTGCTTTGCCGGCACGCTCGATATGGCGAACTAATTGAACAGACAGATATAAAAGAACACCGGAGAAAGTTTGCTTTCTCCGGTGTTCTTTTTGTTTTATTCCCCGCTCCAGAACAGCCGTTTGGCGTTTTCGGCGGTGATGCTCGTGATCTCCTGCGCTGTGCAGCCCAGAAGCGAAGCGGCTTTTTGTGCAACGAAAGCGATTTTGGCACTGTCGTTGCGCCGGCCGCGGAACGGTTCGGGCGACATGTAGGGGCAGTCTGTTTCAAACAAAATGCGCTCTTTTGGTATTTCCTGCAAAACTTCAGTCGCTTTTCTGGCGTTTTTAAACGTCAAAACACCGCCAAAGCCCAGGTACATGCCGATGTCTAAAATTTCTTTGGCCATTTCACGCGAACCAGAAAAGGCGTGCAAAACGCCTTTCGGTCTGTATTTCTTTAAAATCTCCAGCGTGTCGCCGTGCGCTTCGCGGTCGTGCACGATGACCGGCAGGCCGAGCCGGTTGGCCAATTCCAGCTGCGCTTCAAAAAAAGCGCGCTGTTTTTCTTTTGTGGAGCTCATCCAGTGGTAATCGAGCCCGATCTCGCCGACGGCAACGCACTTTTCGTCTGCCAGCAGTGCTTCGATCTTTTCCAGGTCCTTTGGCGTGCAGTCTTCCAGGTTTTCGGGGTGTAGCCCGGCAGCAAAGAAAATGTAGCCGTATTGCCGGCTCAGGTCGCGGTTGAACAGGCTGCTTTCTACATCGCAGCCGCAGCTGATCACGCGGCTGACGCCCTGCTCGGGCAGCGCGGTCAGCAGTTCGGCACGGTCGGGCGCAAACTGTTCGTCGTCATAGTGGGCGTGGGTGTCGATGATGCCGGTCATCGCAGGCGTGCTCCGGGGGCAATGCCGTCTAAAAATGCTACCTTAACGCCGCCGTCCGGGGTGTCGGCCGCCAGCAGCATGCCGTTGCTCATTTCCCCGCAAAGCTTGGCCGGCTTCAGGTTGGCCACCACGACCACTGTTTTGCCGATCAGTTCCTCCGGCTTGTACCACGGCGCAATGCCGGATACGATCTGTCTGGGTGTACCGCTGCCGTCGTCAACGGTGATCTTCAGCAGCTTTTTGGCGCGCTTTACAGGCACACAGTCGGTGATCTTTGCGGCGACCAGGCGTGTGTCCATAAAGTGGTCGATCGTGATTTCTTTGGTTTCTTCTTTTTTCTCTTCCTTGGCTTTAGGTGCTTTTTCTGCTTTGTTCGAGATGATCTTGTTCAGTTCCTCAATCTCTTTTTCCACGTCGATGCGCGGAAACAGGGCGGCGCCCTTGTGCACGGTCACGTTCTGCGGCAGCACGCCGAATTTCGCGGCGTTCTCGTAGGTGGTCATGCTTTCGTCGGCACCGATCTGCGCCCATGCGTTCGGCATTGTCGTCGGCATGAAGCACGACAGGAGCGTTGTTGTGATGCGGATCGTCTCCAGCAGGTTGTAAAGCACACTGGCCAGACGGGCCTTTTTGCTTTCGTCCTTGCCGAGCACCCAGGGCGTGGTCTCGTCAATGTATTTGTTGGCGCGGGAAATGACCTTGAAAATCTCGGCCAGCGCCACGTTCAGCTGCGTGCTGTCGATGGCGTTGTCCACCAGATCACGCAGAGCCAGTGCACTGTCGATCAGCTCCTGGTCGATCTCGGCGGCCTCGCGCGCTTCGGGCAGTGTGCCGCCAAAGTATTTTTCCACCATGGCCACGGTGCGCGACACCAGGTTGCCCAGGTCGTTGGCCAGGTCGGCGTTGATGCGGTTGATCATGATCTCGTTCGAGAACGAGCTGTCGGCGCCAAGCGCCATTTCGCGCAGGATGTGGTAGCGGATCGCGTCCGCGCCGTAACGCTCGCCCAGCACGAACGGGTCTACTACGTTGCCGAGCGATTTGCTCATCTTCTGCCCGTTGAACGTGATCCAGCCGTGCACGGCCAGGTGCTTCGGCAGCGGCAGGTCAAGCGCCATCAGCATGGCGGGCCAGATAATGGCGTGAAAGCGCATAATGTCTTTGGCCACCATATGCACGTCGGCCGGCCAGTACTTTTCAAAATCACTGTATTTTTCGTTTTTGTAGCCGAGCGCCGAAATATAGTTGGACAGCGCGTCTACCCAAACATAGACCACATGCTTTTGGTCAAACGTGACCGGAATGCCCCAGGTAAACGAGGTGCGCGACACGCAGATGTCTTCCAGGCCGGGTTTGATGAAGTTGTTGACCAGTTCAATGGCTCTTGTCTTCGGCTGCAGGTAGTCGGTCTCGGTCAAAAGCTTTTCGATCCGCTCGGCAAAGGGGGAGATCTTCAGAAAATAGGCTTCCTCCTTTGCTTCGGTCACCTCACGGCCGCACTCGGGGCATTTGCCGTCCACCAGCTGGCTTTCGGTCCAAAAGCTTTCGCACGGCGTGCAGTATTTGCCGACGTATTCGCCTTTATAAATGTAGCCGCGGTCATAAAGCTCTTTAAAGATCTTCTGCACGGTTTCCACATGGTAATCGTCGGTCGTGCGGATATAGCGGTCGTAGCTGATGTTCATGTATTTCCACAGCTTTTTGAAAATCTCTACGATCTCGTCCACATACTGCTTGGGCGTTACGCCTTTTTCGGCGGCTTTTTGTTCGATCTTCAGCCCGTGCTCGTCGGTGCCGGTCAAAAACAGCACGTCTTTGCCCTGCATCCTTTTGTAGCGGGCGATCGAGTCGCAGGCCACCGTTGTGTAGCAGTGGCCGATGTGCGGATTGCCGGAGGGGTAGTAGATCGGGGTCGTGATGTAAAACTTTTCTTTTTCCATACGCGGTGCCTCCTTTGATTAATCCAGGTTTAATGTGAAAACAGACTGCTCGCCTGTGTCGCTTTTTGTGATGTATCCAGCGGCTGTTTCGCTGCCGGGCCGTTATTTTTTCAGCAGGCTTGCCGCAGCGCGGTCCAGCATGATGGTCGCGTTCGGGTGCAGCCGCAGGACGGATGCCGGGCACATCGGGCTGATTTCGCCCTCCACCATCTGCTGCACGGCCTGCGCTTTGTTTTCGCCGGTCGCGATCAAAAGGATCTTGCGCGCACGCATGATGGAGCCGATGCCCATCGTCAGCGCCTGGGTCGGCACCTCGTCAATGGAGTTGAAAAAGCGTGCGTTGTCGCGGATCGTGCGCTCGTCCAGCGTTACGATGTGGCTGCCCTCCGGAAAATGGCCGCAGGGCTCGTTGAACGCAATGTGGCCGTCGGAACCGATGCCGAGCAGCTGTATGTCAATGCCGCCGGCCGCTTCGATCATTTTGTCGTAAGCGGCACATTCTGCCTCAGTATTTTCTGCATTGCCGTTCAAAAAATGCGTGTTGTCCTCGCAGATGTCGATGTGGCGGAACAGGTTGTCGTGCATAAAGCTGTAGTAGCTGTTTTCGTTATGTACGTCCAGGCCGCAGTATTCGTCCAGGTTAAAGCTGGTCACGCCGGCAAAGCTGACGGCTTTTTCCTCATACAGGCGGATCATGGTCTTGTAAGGAATCAGGGCGGTGGAGCCGGTCGCCAGACCGAGCACGGCGTTCGGTTTTTCGGTGACCTGCGATGCGATCAGGCTGCCGGAGGCGGTGCTGATCTCGTTTTCGTTGTCAAAAATCAGGATGTTCATACGTCTTCTCCTTTTTCCGTTTTTGCGCAAGGCAAAAGTTTAAAATTTACTGTGCTTTTAAAGTATTTTAAAACAATCAGCACTGGCTGTCAAGCGGCGTGCTTTGTTCTTTCGGCGATCAGGCGCAGCAAAAGCAGCAGCGCCAAAAACAAGGCGGCGCCGGCAATGCCGCCCGCCGTGTCCAAAAGCCAGTCGGTAAACTGGCAGGCGCGGCCCTCCACAAAAAGCTGGTGCACTTCGTCGGTTATGGCATAAAGCGAAGTCAGGACGGCCGCCCAGATGCCCCAATGCTTTTTGCCGCTTTGGTACAGGGCATTTGCAAACAGAAAGCCGAGCCCGGCGTACTCTGCAAAATGCGCGCCTTTGCGCACCGCAAAGCTCGTCAGCGTTTGCCCCAGTATTTTTTCCAGCGCCAAAAGCACATTGCCGCTTTGTTCCATAGACTGCGCCGCCGTGCGCGATGAAAAGTAAAAAATCAGTGCCATACATACCAGGCAGAGCGCCCAGCTCACGCCGCGCCGGATTTGTTTAGTCTGTTCGCGCTGCATTGCAGAAATTCACACGGCCGCTGCCGGCATGGAACTGGATCCCGGTCACGTTTTTGGCGCTGGCGTAGTAACTGGTCTCAAAAAAGACGGGGCAGACGGAATATGTATCCAAAATTTTCTTTTCACAGTCGGCGCACAGTTCAGCCTCGCTGCTGCTGCGTCCGGCCAGCGTTTGCAGCTCACTGGCAAATGCGCTCGTGCCGGCGGAAGAATAGGCGGCGGTGGCGTTGATGGACTGGATAAAGGCATAGGGGTTGTCGGACGTGGCCTGAAAACGCATGAATGCCAGCTGGTAGTTGCCGGCGGCAACGCGGCTTTGCAGTTCGCTTTCGCTGAGCACCTCGGTTTTCATGGTAAAATCGATCTCCTGCGCGTCATCACCGGAGCCGTAGCGGCCGATCTTGCCGATCGAAGCCTGTACGTCCTGGAAAACTTCCAGCACATACTCCTCCATGTCCGAAGTGGTCAGCACCGTCAGCGTCACGGTGCTCATGTCGGTTTCCTCCAGGCCTTTTTCCCACAGTTCGGTCGCGTTTTGTGTGTCTTGTGTGTAAACGGCGTTCGGCGCGCTGTCACGGTAGGCGCTGCCGCCGGTCATACATGACGGCGGAATGTAACCGGTCGCCGTCTGCAGGTAGTCGGTTTCGCTCAAATCGGCCTGGCCGAATGCCGTGCAAAGCGCATGGCGGATGTTGCTGTTCGCCAGGAATTCATCCGAACAGTTGAACACAAAGCTCCACAGCGTGTCGGTGTAGGGCAGGGCGGTAATGCCTTCTTCCTCAGCCTGCACGGCTGCGGCCTCATGACCGCTCAAAAACGCGGCGTCATACAGACCGGACAGCAGGTTTTCCGTAATGCTTGCACGGTCTTCGTTGATGGTCAGCGTCAGCCGGGTCACTTTTGTCGGCGACGGGCCGCTGTAGGATTTGTTTTGGCTGAGCACATAGGAGGTGTCGAGTTCGCTGGAAACATAAAACTGGCCGTTAAACATGGAGTATTTAAGCTCCAGCCCGTAACGGCCCTTGGTCGCTTCAAAAAATGCGCGGTTGCAAGGCGCGGCCACGGCCGTTGCCAGCGTGTTCAAAAAGCCGCTGTCCGCCTGTGCCAGCCGGATCACCAGCGTGTAGTCGTCGGTCGCTTCTACACCGAGGGCAGACACGCTTTTTTTGCCGGCTTGGATGTCCTGCGCATTTTCAATGCCGGAAATCGAGGAAAACAGCGGGCACTGTGTGTTTGGGTCTGCCGCGCGCTGCAGGGCAAATACAAAATCGTCCGCCGTCACGTCCGGCGCAAAATTTTCGCCCATCAATTCTTTGACCGCGTCGCTGATGTGCCATTTGCATCCCTGTTTCAGGTGAAATGTGTATGTCCTGCCGCTGTCGGTCACTTCCCAGCTTTCGGCAGTGCCCGGGCGCACGGTGCCGTCGTCGTCCACGCGCACCAGCCCCTCATACACGTTTTCCATGATCAGGAAATCGTCCTGCGTGGCGGCGATCTGCGGGTCATAGCTGGTCACGTCGCCGGAAAACGGGTAAATCAGATTCAGTGTTTCGTCGCCGGAGGAACAGCCGGCAAAAAGGCTGGCGCAAAGCGCGCAGCAAAGCAGCAGGGCAAAAGCGGTTTTCAGTCGTTTTTTCATATTCTTCGTCTCCGTCATCTTCTTTATCATCAAAAAGTTCTTAGGTTTGGTTTAAAGCACTGCGCTTTCCAAGATGGAAAAGCGCCCGGTCGTACAGTCTGTTTCTGCCTGTGCGCCGTACGGCAGGATGAACATCGGCGAGGAATGGCCAAAATTCAGGCCGGCCAAAACCGGCAGGTCTTTTCTGCCGTATTTGTCGCGCACGATATGCATGATCTCCTGGTGCAAAACGGCACTGTGCTGGAATCGTTCCCGCCGATGTTGCAGAACACCGCGTCTATCTCGGGGTTTTGAAAAGCCCAGTTTATGTCGTCTGCGCGCAGCTTCGGGCGGTCGCGCAATTCGTCTTCCGGTTTTAATGCGTTCGGCGCCGCCGTCACATGCAAGCCGAATTCCTCTTTCAGCCGCCGGATCCCAAGGCGGTATTTCCAGTGGATGTCCGGCGCGCCGGCGGCGCCCCAGGACGGACTGACCGCTGCCACGGTGTTGCCTTTGTGCAGTTTTTTCGGCTTGATCAGATCCATGCGGCCATCTCTCCGGCATAATAAAATTTTAAATAATTTTAATTTATAAAATTTTAAGCAGAATCATTATAGCAAAAGGCGCATGCAAATACAAGCGTGCCGGGGTCGGATTTTGCGGAAATCTTTATGAAAAAATTATAGCCAAAAACAGCGCGCCTGCCGGGCGACTGGCTGCAAAACACAGCCGGATGGCGAAGGGTGCAGGTGCTTTTCAGAAACACACGGGTACGTTTGCACTTTATTTTCCCGCTTCTGCAAAGCTTTGTAAAAAATTATCAAAAAAGTTCTTGACAAGTCGTTTGCGTTCGTTTATTATATATACCCAAATTAAAATGGCATTGTGTACGCAAAAGGCAATTTTCAGCATTTTTTCGTACACAAAAAATTCACACAGCGTGCGCCGCAAACGGCGTGGTTTTGCGGATTTTTGCCTTTTTTGGAGTTTGGATCAAGACAAGGAGTGAAATCTTTATGGTGAATGTGAAGGACGTGCAGCTGGGCACAACAACCAGAAAGAGCTTTGCAAAGATCAATGAGGTCATGAAAATGCCGAACCTTATTGAAGTGCAGAAAAAGTCCTACCAGTGGTTTCTGGACGAGGGCCTTGCGGAAGTGTTTCGCGACATCGGCTCCATCACGGACTACACGGGCGATCTGGTGCTCGATTTTGTAGACTATTCGATGGATGACGAGCCGAAGTACACGATCGAACAGTGCAAGGCGCGCGACGTGACTTACGCAAAGCCCCTTAAGGTCAAAGCCCGCCTGCAGAACAAAAAGACCGGCGAGGTTAAGGAAAACGTCATTTTCATGGGCGATTTCCCGCTGATGACCGACAGCGGCACTTTTGTGATCAACGGTGCGGAGCGCTGCATCGTTTCACAGCTGGTGCGTTCGCCGGGCGTTTACTACGGCATGACGCACGACAAAACGGGTAAAGAGCTGTTTACGAACACCATTATCCCGAACCGCGGCGCCTGGCTCGAGTACGAGACCGACGTGAACGACGTGTTCTATGTGCGCATCGACAAGAACAGAAAAATCTATATTACCACGTTCCTGCGCGCGCTCGGCCTGTCGAGCGACACGCAGCTGCGCGAATTCTTCGGCGAGGATGAGCGCATTGAGGCAACGATCGAAAAAGACACCACCAAAAACGCGGAAGAAGCACTCCTTGAAGTCTATAAAAAGCTGCGCCCCGGCGAGCCGCCGACGCTCGACACGGCGCAGGCACACCTGAACGGCCTGTTCTTTGACTCGCGCCGCTACGACCTGAGCCGCGTTGGCCGTTACAAATACAATAAAAAGCTCGGCATGGCGAACCGCCTGGCCGGCCAGCGTTTGGCAAGACCCGTCATTTCGCCGATGGGCGAATTCCTGGCCGACGCCGGTGAGGTGATCTCCAAGGCGCAGGCGCTCGACATCGAAAACGCCGGTGTGATGGAAGCTTATGTAGATGTGGACGGCCGCGAGATCAAGATCTGCTCGAACGGCATGGTCGACATCAAAAAATATGTAAACTTTGACTGCAAGCCGCTCGGCATCCGCGAGAACGTGTCGTACCGCGTGCTCAGCGAGATCCTGGAAAAGTGCGGCGACGATGAAGAGGCGCTCAAAGCCGAGATCGAGCTGCGCCAGGACGACCTGGTGCCGAAGCACATCGTGATCGACGACATTTTTGCCTCTGTCTCCTATCCTGTCTCTTATACACATCTCCGAGCC
>URDW01000082.1 GCA_900546735.1 uncultured Oscillospiraceae bacterium | reverse complement strand
AATCATTCAAAAGGCGGTTGCGAACGTATCGGCGTGCATTTAGACGACGGCTCCCGCTCGCAAAATACAAAATCCAGCTCGCCTTTTTGGCAGGCTGTGTTTACAGGCGCACGCTCACGCCGTTTTCTTGCAGATAACGTTTTAGCTCCGGAATGGACAGTTCGTTAAAGTGGAACAGACTGGCCGCCAGCACGGCGTCGGCTCTGCCCTTTTCAAACGCATCCAGAAAATGGCGCTTTTCACCGGCGCCACCGGAAGCAATGACCGGAATGCCGACGTTTTCACTGACCGCGCGCGTCAGGTCGCAGTCGTAGCCGGTCTTCTGCCCGTCGCAGTCCATAGAAGTCAAAAGGATCTCGCCGGCGCCGCGTTTTTCAGCCTCCACGGCCCACTTGACCGCGTCTATACCGGTTGGAATGCGTCCGCCGTTCAAATACACTTCCCAGGAAGCGCCGCTGCGCTTTGCGTCGATCGCGCAGACAACACACTGCGAACCGTAACGCTCGGCCGCTTCGCTGATCAGTTCCGGGTTGCGCACAGCCGCCGAGTTGACCGAGACCTTATCGGCGCCGGCGCGCAGAATGTCTTTAAAATCATCAGCCGTGCGGATGCCGCCGCCGACAGTAAACGGAATAAACACACATTCCGCTACGCGGCGCACAATATCCAGCATGGTGCTGCGGCCCTCGTGCGTAGCGGTAATGTCGAGCAAAACGAGCTCGTCCGCTCCCTGCGCGTCGTAAGCGGCCGCACAGGCGACCGGATCGCCTGCATCGCGCAGCTGCACGAACGAAACACCTTTTACGACACGGCCGTTTTTAATGTCAAGGCACGGAATGATTCTTTTCGCGTACATCAGTTTCCCTCCCCGACAAAATTTTTCAAAACGGCCAGCCCGGGGGCGCTGCTTTTTTCCGGGTGGAACTGCGTGGCCGCAAGCCGACCGCACTGTACGGCGCATTCGATCTCCACACCGTAATGGGTAGTAGCCGCGACCACGTCCGGCGCAGCGCCGCAAAGGTAATAAGAGTGCACGAAATAAAAATAACTGTCGTCCTTCGTGCCGGCAAAAATACCGCCGTTTTGGTGCAGGTGGATGCTGTTCCAGCCGATATGCGGCACCTTTAAGCCGGAGCCGGACGGGATGCGGCAGATCTGCCCCTTTAAAAGACCAAGGCCGCGCACACCGGGCGATTCCTCGCTGGATTCAAAAAGCAGCTGCATGCCCAGGCAGATGCCGAGAAACGGCTTTGTTTCAGCCGCCTGCTTCACCGCCGGCACAAGCCCGCTGGCCTCAAGCGCATGCATTGCGTCGCCAAACGCCCCAACGCCGGGCAAAATAACGTGTGACGCCGATGCGATCACATCTGCATCTGACGTGACGACACTTTCCGCGCCGATCCGGTCGAGCGCATTTTTCACGCTTTGCAGGTTGCCGGCGCCGTAATCGATTACCGCAATCATAGAAAAGTCCTCCGTTCATTTCTATTCGTATTTTAACACGCTAAAGCGACAAAGTCAATCAAAATACGAGTGGTAATGTATATCATAGCGGCCCTTGGGGAAAAACAGCCGGTAAATATCTACAAAATAATCGTCGGTCATGGAGGCCATGAAATCCGTCACCACGTTGTCGGGCGGCTCGCTTTCTGAAAAAGAAATTCCCATATGGTTTTCGCGCAAGTAGTCGAAATAGCCGTAAATGGGCGAGCTTTTGCGGCCGTCCTTCAGGTCCTGCAAAAGCCGTTCGTACACCTGGTGCATCATCGGGCGGATGGAATCGTTATAGACCTGCTCCACCGCCGGGTTAAAATAGATCTGTTCGTAGTTTTCGCGCTTGGCTGTTCGCAGGTCGGCGAAAATTTCCGGGCTCAGCAGCAGATACGGCTTGTTGTAGCTGTTGTTTACGATATCCACCACGATGTTGTTGATCATCTGTGCATTCTGCGTGCCGATCGACAAATCGGAAAAACCGCTGTAGTCGGTTTTCAGATGGGCGCGCACCGCATCCTGCCGGTCCTTGCCGACATAGGCGATCATGTCGCTGATGCGCACGACACAGCCCTCCAGGGTCATCGGCACGAGCCGGCGGATGTTTGCCTGCTCCTGATAGCACGCCTCCATCTCGCGGTCAAAATCCGCAAAAGTCTTGGCGGGCTGCGGGCGATATTCGTGCTGTTCAAATTCACCGTTGTGGCACAGCACGCCGTCGAGCACCTGCAGGCTGACGTTCCAGGGCGTGATTTTGTCGAGCACACGCGCAGAATGGACATTGTGGTTAAAATAGCGCCCGGTGCGGGAAAAATAGATCTCGCTTAAAAAACGCTCGCCGGCGTGGCCGAAAGGCGTATGGCCAATATCGTGGCCGAGCGCGATCGCCTCGATCAGGTCTGTATTCAGGCCGAGCAGGCCGCCGATGTCGCGCGCGATGCGCGAGACGAGCTGCACATGCAGGCCGCGGCGCGAGATGTCGTCGTTCTTATAAAACGAAAACACCTGCGTTTTGTCGTTATAGCGGTTATAGTAAGGGTTATTGAGTATTTTTTCAATGTCGCGCACAAAGGCCGGGCGCAGAAGCGTGGCGCGGTCGCGCGCCGTTTCGCGGCGCACGGCGGCCGAATCGGCGCAGCGCCACGGACTGACCGCGTGTGCGGCACGGTCGGAAAGGATCTGTTCCTCCACCTGCGGCAAAAGCCGGCTGTACTTCGGTTGCATATTGACCTCCTTTTGCTCTTCTTAATAAATCAGCAGTGCAATCAGGAAAAAGAGCACATACAAAACGACCTGGTGCGCCAGGTAAAACCAAAGCGCATTTTTGCCGACGAACGCCAGCGCCTTGACACGCAGACGGTAACTCCATTTCGGGAACTGCCCGGCTGCGGCGAACTTGCCGACAAAAGCGCCGAATAAAAACAAGAACATCCACGGCATCAGCGAAAAGTAGTCGGCGCTGTGGAACGTGCCGGAAAAAAAGCCAAAAGGCGCAAGCCAGTTCGTTTGGTAAAGCACACGCGGCAGTTCGAGCACAAAAAACAGCTTGCCGGACGGAACAGCGTAAGTGGCGAAAAACAAAACGGCCGTAATGCCCATGCCGACAAACGTGTTTGTTTTTTGGATCGGCTTCTTAAAAAGGCCGGCCACGATCATGGAGATGCCGAGGCAGTGGAGGATGCCGAAATAGATCTCCTCCCCGGCCATGCCGAGTGCGGGCATGATCACAGCAGTCACCAGTGTGACGGCCATGCCGCCGGCAAACACGATCAGACCACGGCGCACACTGTTGCGCGACAGCTGCGAACAGATGCCGGAGATCACAATAAAAGCGCCCCAGAAAACCGGCTGCACCACCGTCAGCGCATTGAAAACATCGTACCCCCACTGCAGCTGCAGCACAACGCCCACGTCCAAAAAAGCGTGGTGAACGATCATGGCCAGAATGCAAAAGCCGCGGATCTCGTCAAGCAGATAGATTCGTTTTGTACCCTGTTTCATAAAAACACCAGTCTGTAAAATTTCATTATGGTTCTTAGTGGTAATTATACTATATCCGTGCGTAAAAATATAGAAGTTATTGAGAACTTTTCAAAAATATGTTATACTACGTCCGGAGGTGACGGGTTTGAGATACGACACCGTTATATTTGACTTTGACGGCACCCTGTGCGACACTGGCGAAGGCATTCAGAAAAGCGCGGCTTTTGCGCTGGACGCATTTCAGATCGCACATGACGATTGGGAAAAGCTCGGCTTTTTCATGGGGCCGCCGCTGCTGATCACTTTTCAGGAAAAATACGGCGTTTCGCCGAGCCGTGCCGAAGAACTGGTGGCCAAATTCCGCGAAAGATACAGCCAGACCGGCATTTGGGAAAGCCGCCTGTTTGACGGCGTTTTTTCGATGCTCAAAAGCCTGAAGGCGCACGGCGCCAAAATCGGCATTGCATCCTCCAAACCGCAAAGCTACATTGAACAGCTGCTGGCGCGTTTTAAGATTGCGCCGTACATAGACACGGTGTGCGGCGTTACGTTCCAGGCAGACTGCGAACCGAAAGCCGAGATCATTGCCCGCTGCGCCGAAGCGCTCGGCGTAACGGAAGAAAATAAAAGCAAGGTTCTCGTTGTGGGCGACACCAAGCTGGACGCCGACGGTGCAAACGCGAATGGGATCGACATGTGCGGCGTGTCTTACGGCTATGGTTCCCGCTTTGAGATCATTGAACACGG
Source organism: uncultured Oscillospiraceae bacterium (assembly GCA_900546735.1). Lineage (GTDB taxonomy): Bacteria > Bacillota > Clostridia > Oscillospirales > Acutalibacteraceae > Scybalenecus > Scybalenecus merdavium. The sequence goes on along the minus strand of URDW01000082.1, from coordinate 5,048 downwards.
CGCCAAATTCGTGGCCGACAAGCCCGACGAGGTCGAGGCCATTGCGCTTGGCTTTTACGAACAAACGGTAGACGTGCGCCGCGTGTTCGACGGCAAGATCATCCATGTGCACCACGACGACGTTGTGCTTTCAAGCGGCAAAGCCACCAAGCGCGAGATCGTTGCGCACCCCGGCGGCGTCGGCATCCTTTGCCTGGACGACGACGGCCAGACGATGCTGGTGCGCCAGTTCCGCGCGCCGTACAAAGAGCTGGTGTACGAGATCCCGGCCGGCAAGCTGGAACCCGGCGAGGACCCGCTGGAGGCCGGCAAACGCGAATTTTCAGAAGAGTGCGGCGCCGAGGCGCGCAACTTCTTTTCGCTCGGCAAACTGTACCCCTCGCCCGGCTACTGCGGCGAGATCATCCACATGTTTGCCGCGACCGGCATTACATACAAAACGCAGCACCTGGACGAAGGTGAATTTCTGGAAGTGATCAAACTGCCGTTTGACGAGGCCGTGCAAATGGTCATGGACGGCAGCATTACAGACGCAAAAAGCATTGCGGCCATTTTGAAGCTTGACAATCTGCGCCGCGGCGGAAAGGTTTGAGCCATGGTTTACCTGGACAACAGCGCCACCACAAAGCCCTGCGACGCCGCTGTAAAAGCGGCGGTGCAGATGATGACGGAAAACTTCGGCAACGCCTCGTCGCTGCACGGCGCCGGCGTGCAGGCCATGAAAGTGCTGATGGAGGCGCGCCGCACCGTGGCCGATGCGCTTGGCTGCGACATCGCAGAGATCTACTTTACAAGCGGCGGCACCGAGGCCAACAACATGGCCGTGTTCGGCGCGGCACAGGCCGGCCGGCACAAGGGTAAGCGCATTGTAACAACGGCCGTAGAGCACGAAAGCGTGCTGGAGCCCTGCAGCGTGCTGGAAAAAGCAGGGTTTGAAGTCATCCGCATCCGGCCGGACCGCTTCGGCCGCATCACTGCCGGGCAGATCGCCGAGGCCATTGACCAAAACACCGTGCTGGTGTCGGTCATGCACGTCAACAACGAATCCGGCGCGGTCTTTCCGGTCGAAACGATCCGCAGCGCGATCAAACGAGCCGGCGCACCCGCGCTTTTGCACATAGACTGCGTGCAGTCGTTCGGCAAGCTGCCGGTGCGCGTAAAAAAACTGGACGCAGACCTGGTGACTGTCACGGCGCACAAAATTCACGGGCCGAAAGGCATCGGCGCGCTTTACATCAAAAAAGGCGTGCACATTCCGCCGCGCACCTTCGGCGGCGAGCAGGAGAGCAAGATGCGCCCGGGCACGGAAAGCACACCCCTGATCGCGGCTTTTGCCGCCGCGGTCAAAGCACTGCCGGACCACAAAAAGATACAAAAGCAGGTGCAGGCATTAAACGAAGCGGCCAAGCGCGGCATGGAAGATCTCGGCATGGTCATCAACAGTGCGCCGGAAGCCTCGCCCTATATTTTAAATGCGGCGCTCGAGGGCATCCGCAGCCAGACACTGATCCAGTTTTTAAGCTCGCGCGGCGTCTGCGTCTCTTCCGGTTCAGCCTGCGCCCGGGGCAAACGCAGCCATGTGCTGCAGGCGATGGGACTTGCCGACGACCGCATTGACAGTTCGATCCGCATCAGCTTTTCACGCGACAACACAGAAGAAGACATTGCTGCGCTGTGCGCCGCCCTGCAGGAGGCCAAGGCGCAGCTTGCAAGGAGATAGACGAAATGGTAAAAGAGATCATTCTGATCAAAAACGGCGAATTGGCGCTCAAGGGGCTGAACCGCAGCACCTTTGAAGATGTACTTATTAAAAACATGCGCCGCTCGCTGGCCAAAATAGGCAAATTCGACTACACAAAAAGCCAGTCCACCATCATGCTGGAACCGCAGGAGGAAGACACGGACCTGGACGACGCGGTAGACGTATTAAAACATGTATTCGGCATTGCGGCGCTTTCGCGCGCAGCCGTTTGCGAAAAAGACATGCAGGTCATTTTGCGCACAGCCGGCGAATACCTGGCGCCGGCGCTCGAGGGCGCGGCCAGCTTTAAGGTGAACGCCAAGCGCAGCGACAAAAAATTCCCGCTCGGCTCGCCTGAGATCTGCCGCGAAGCCGGCGGTTACCTGCTGAAACGCTTTTCCCACCTGCATGTGGATGTGCACGACCCGGATGTGACCGTTACGATCGAGGTGCGCGACCGTTTTGCCTTTGTGCACGCAGATGCCGAAAAAGGCGCAGGCGGCATGCCGGTCTCAACCGGCGGACGCGCGGCTGTGCTGATCAGCGGCGGCATCGACAGCCCGGTCGCAGCCTGGATGATGGCAAAACGCGGCATGGCCCTTTGCGCCGTGCACTTTGCCTCGCCGCCCTACACCAGCGAGCTGGCCGAAATCAAAGTGCTGGAGCTGCTCAAAAAAGTCTCTAAATACAGCGGCTCCATCTGCACGTTCGTGGTGCCGTTTACAGAAATTCAGGAAAAAATCAAAGAGCACTGCCCTGAAGAATACTTTACGATCATCATGCGCCGCTATATGATGAAGATCAGCGAAGAAATTGCCAAGCGCCAGAACTGCCAGGCACTGATCACGGGCGAAAGCGTTGGCCAGGTCGCCAGCCAGACCGTGTACGCGCTCGCCTGCACCGACGCCGCTGTGACGATGCCGGTGCTGCGCCCGTGTATCGGGCTTGACAAGGAAGAGATCATCAAAATTTCCCGAAAGATCGACACCTTCGAGACCTCGATCCAGCCGTACGAGGACTGCTGCACCGTGTTTACGCCAAAGCACCCCAAAACACGCCCGCAGCTGGAACAGGTGGAGGCGGCGGAGCAGCTGCCCGACGCCGAGCGGCTGATGGAAGAAGCCATTGCAGGCGCAAGAAAAATCATTATTTAACGACGGAGGCCCTAATGGACAACAAAAATAAGCAAGACGGCCGCAGCGAGATCGACGCCATTTTAGAGGATCTCGGCGCCCGGCAGCGTACACAAAACGATGACACGCTGGCGCCGCCTGAGCCGTCTATCGACACACCTGCGCCGGAAAGCGCACCGGCAGACGGCAAAAAGGCCGGCAAAAAAACACTTTCCATAAAAAAGCTGCCGAAGCCCGACCCAAGGCGCAGTAAGAAAAAGGACGACGAAAAGGCCGAAGCGCAAAAAGAGCCGTCTGACCACCGCAACCGGCGTGCAAAGATCAAAGCGTTTTTCCGTTCGCTGACCTTTAAGATCATCCTCTGCGTTCTGGCGGCGGCCGTCGTGATCGTGGCGGTCGTATTCGGCGTGCGCGCGGCAAACGAGAGAAAAATCGCCGACACCGAAGAAAAATACGGTGTAACGATCGCAGACGGTATGCAGACGGATCACATAGAGGAATACGCCGCCAACCAGGACTTTGTCGGCCGCCTTTCGATCGCCGGCAGCGACATAGACTACAACGTCTACCAGGGCGACGATAACCTTTACTACGCCACACGCGACGAAAACGCCCGCATCAACGAAAGCGGCAGCGTGTATATGGACTGGCGCGCCAGTACCGATCCGCAGTCCAGAAACACCGTGCTTTACGCGTCGAACGCCTATTTCGGTGCGCTGGAAAGCATGTATGCCACGCCCGAGGCCTGTGCCGAAAACCCGGTCATCACGTTCAACACGCTTTACCAAAATGCCAACTACAAAGTCGTCGGCGCCTTTTACACCAACGCCGACAAAGCGGCCGACAACGGCAAAATGTTCCCGTATGCCGTGGCGAATTTAACGGACGACGCCATGATCGAATTTCGCACCAATCTGTCTTCCCGGCTGCTTTACACCACCGGGCGCGACATTCTTTTGAGCGATAAGGTGCTGATGCTGTCGGCCGCGTCTGACCTGTTCGATTCGGCACGCTTTGTGGTCGTAGCCGTGCAGATGACAAGCGGCGACAGCAATAAGCTGGATGCAGACGACTGCACCGTAAACGAAAACGTGTACTACCCGCAGGCCTATTACGACAAGACCGGCGCTCAAAATCCATACGCCACCGCCAGCCAGTGGTACCCCACCGTGCAGCTGGACGGCGAGGACACCTCGCGGCTGAACGACGAGGATCTGGACGCTTACTTAAACTAAATAACCGATGCTGCCGGCCGCCCCAACAGGGCGGCCGTTTTTCTTACACATTTGTAATGGAAAGATGTATATTTCTGTGGTATGATAAGAATGAGGTGAGTGTATGAAACTGCTTGTTTTGGAAGATGACACCGCGATCGCCATGGGGCTTGAATATTCGCTGAAAAACGAGGGCTACGAAGTGACCGTTTGCAAAACGGTAAAAGAGGCGATGGATGAAATTGCACGCACGGACCACGACCTGTACCTTTTAGACCTGACCCTGCCGGACGGCAGCGGCTACGACGTGTGCCGCAAGATCAAAGAAAAAGGCCAAGCGCCTGTGATTTTTCTGACTGCGTTCGACGACGAAGTCAACGTGGTCATGGGGCTGGAGCTCGGTGCAGACGACTACATTGCCAAACCGTTTCGTATTAAAGAGCTGCTGGCGCGCATCAAAAGCGTGCTGCGCCGCGCCGGAAACGGTACGGCCGACACAAAACTGCATGTGCAAAACATTACCGTCAGCACGAACGAGGCGCGCGTGTTCAAAAACGGGCAGGAAATCATTCTGACCGCCATGGAATACCGCCTGCTGCTGATCCTTTTAAACAACCGCGGCAGCGTGCTTACCAGAAGCCAGCTGCTGGAAAACATTTGGGACGTTTCGGGCGACTTTGTCAACGACAACACGCTGACCGTTTACATCAAACGGCTGCGCGACAAGATAGAGGACGACCCGGAAAGGCCGCAGATCATCAAAACCGTGCGCAAAATGGGGTATAAAATAGACAATGAATAACAAATACTTAAAAATGCCGGTCATCCTTGCAGGCGCGGCGCTGTTTGCTGCCGCCGGGGTCATGCTTTTTTTCAGCCCAATCTGTGCGGCCGTGACCGCCGCGCTGGGCATTGGCATGATCGTGAGTTTTTACACTGTCTCTTATACACATCTGACGC
>URDW01000081.1 GCA_900546735.1 uncultured Oscillospiraceae bacterium | reverse complement strand
CTACACCTATTAAGTCGTCGGCAGCGTCAGATGTGTATAAGAGACAGCCATTTATACACCTGACCCTTTCCAGCACGGCAAAATAGGTAGATCTGCTTTGCCCGAACAGTTCGGCAATATAACCCGAAACCTTTTTTCGTTCCATATGCGCATAGCTTGTGGAGGGTACTATGCCCTTTTCCCGCATTTCATCGGTAAAGCCGGAAATTTTAATCAGCGGCTCTTTTATCCTTTCCTGCGTAACGATGGTGCCCTTGCCCTTTACCCTTTTGATTTTACCCAAATCACTGAGCCTGGCCAAAGCACCGCGTATGGTGATTCGGCTGACCGAATAAATCTCGCAAAGCTGATATTCGTTCGGCAGCATATCGCCGACGGCAAACGTTCCGTTTTCAATGTCTTTTTCAATTTTCCGGCTGATCTCCAGCCAAAGAGGGACGGATTTTTCCATAAGTATAAACCGCCTTTAAATAAAATTCAAAAATCTGCGTCTGGACTTTTTGGCAAGCGGCGAATCCTGAGCGGCAAAAATGCTGTCGTTATGCGCCACCTTTACGTCGTCGCTGCACAGACGATTACCCAAAACATCCACTGCAGCAACACTGTATACATACTCACCGCCGTACTGCACACCACCGTCACGCCAGGAGGTTATATAATCGTCCGTGGTCTTGCCCAGCGGCACACCATTGCGAAAAACCTCGTAGTGGCTTATGGGTACAATGCCGTGGACAGGCGTCCAGTACAGATCGATCCGGCTCTTCTCACGCACCGCGGCATGCAGCACAGGCTTTTCAAAAAGCTGTGCATTCTGCACCGCACCTATACCGGGCGCAACACTTTCGGAGAAGCCGCTTTTCTGACCGGCGCCCACACTGCGGACACAGTACCGGTATTGGGGGCAGATAGCTTTTGTGACCTGGCTGTCAAACAGGCAGGTATGCTTTGTAGAACCGACAAAATACCTTTGCCCGTCTTTGATACGAAACACCTCATAAAACAAAGCGTTTTCCGCTTTCTCCCACGACACGACCACGCCCTGGCGTACTTTTCTGCCGCCGGTCAGCTCCGCCACGCGCGCTTTCTGGTAATGCGCGCTTCTTGGCACCGGCACCTGGGTACAAACCGCCTGCACGCCGCCGGGCTTTGCAGCAGCCCGCTTTGTTAGGATGCGAAAAGTCTTTATCTCATAAGGCTTTAAAGAAAACTGCAGCGTATCCTTTTGTATTTCCTGGCCAATGTTGTTTTCGATAATATCGGTTTGCATATAGGATGCGATTTTCTCACAAAAATGCACGATTATATCCTGCGTATCCTGCCCGGCAATTTCACAGAAACGAACGACCATACCCTCGCCGTTCGCTTCGGCCGGTTTCATGGAAGAAAGGATAACGTTCGGCTGGCTGACCGTGATGTACGACTTTTCGGCGCACGGTTCATGGGAATGACCGGCCGTATCTGTGACCGCAACAGCCTGCAGCGGCGCGCTCCTCTCCCATGCCGCCCGACTGATTTTTCCAATGGATTTTCCCTTGCCCGTAAACAAAGAATACGAAAAATCCGCCGTACCGGGCTGGTCGCCCTGAAAATTCGTTTGCCACATGTTGTTCATGACATAACTGAATATGTACGGTTTTTCAGAGGTATAGTCAAACGACCATTGGCCGGTGCGGCGCTGCCCGAACTGCAAAAGCGACGTATTGACAAGCGCCAGCGTCATGCTGTAGTCGTCTGTTTTATCATAAACATTGACCCATTTGTTCGCCGTATACCAGTCCCTGGATGTGCCGTAGACCTGGTCGCCTTCGGCGACATTGCCGATCGGCAGGTCGTAGCGGATCTCGTAATCCCGGTGCGCACGGAAAGGAAATGTATAAAACGCCTCTTCCTTACATATCAGCTGCGGCAGCGCAGACTTGAGCACCTTGTTCGTGATGTCCACGCGCGCAATATCATCATAAAGCGTTATCGTCTGGCAAATGCTGCCGGCGCGGAAAGTGCCGGTTTGCACATGGATCTGCGCACCGAGAGCCGTAGGCACCACCCGGACTTTTGTATGCTTTTCTGACGGCCGGTACAGATTCCATTTCCAGGGGGAGAATTTAACGCCCATGTTGCGGAACGGGATCGCAAAATCATCGTAATACTGATACTGGTTCCATTTCACCTCTGCCGCGTCGTCCACCACTTCGCGGTTGCCGTTTTGCTTGTCTTTAATGCTTTTTACAGTCCCGTCCCCGCGCATGACCAGTTTAAAAAACGGAGTTTCCACGCAATAGCCGCAGCACTTTGTTTTGGAAGCAAACACGGGTTTTTCCGCAGCGGGCACAACGGAAAAAAGCTTGTAGCCAAGGGCCGGAACATTTTTAGCAACAAAAGTCAGCCGGTCGCCGTCCAGTTCATACGGCAGGCTTTCCCCGCCGCTGAGCAAAGCAAACGTTTTGGGAAAGCTTTCATCGAGCTGTACCGTCACAACATCTGTTCTGCACCAGCTTAAAGCGTTATAAACATATATGCTGCCCTGCTTTGCAGCGTTATCCGCCAAAACCTGCAGCGTATTTTTTACCGTTTTTTCGGCCAGGGCATTTGCGCCCAGAGCATTTGTGCGTTTCCACTCATTTTGCTGATAATAGGCGTCGCATTTTCTATACGCATTATAGCCCCAGGTGTGTTCGTTATAGACTGATGCCCGCTCCAGTGCATCGCGCAGGTCATCTGCCGGATACGGCGCGCCATAGCAAAACGAGGCGACGCTGGCCATGGTTTCGGCCATGGGCACCAGCGTGCCGTTTCTTTTATTGATACCGGATTCATAGGCCGTTGTTCCCCAGCCGTCGTTCCACCAGTTTTCCTCTGTACCGGTTTCCACCGGGATCAGGGCGTCATATTCCCGTTCAACGTCCTCAAAAAACTTTTCGGGAAATGCAGAAATGATCCTGGGATAGGCGTAGCCCTGGGACGCCCATTTTTCATTCAACCGGTTTACCACGCTGATCTGTTTTTCCAGCGGCGGTTTATTGTCGCCGAACGGAACCAGCGGCATCGGGAATTTGTCGTACGGATATGCGCGCCGGCCGGTTCTGCTTTCCAGTGTGCCGATCAGTTTCAATATATTTTGCTCGGCAAGGTCCGCACTGCCGCGGTTATCCGCATAGCTTCCGCCGAAGCCGTAATTATCCCCATAGGTTTTGCCGTTGAACACCAGAAGCTTATTGCCGTTTTGAAAACCGGTCATATAAAACAGGTCGTACTGGCGCACCTTATGGTACGGCGACCGGTCCGGGTTCATGGAATGGATAGCATATTTTATACCGGCCGAATTTAAAACATCTACATAGCTTTTGGAAATGGCCGGATTGTCGAACATTCTTATAGTATTGCCGGGCGGCAGACCATAACGGTCTTTTAAATACCGGTTGGTAAGGTAGGGCGATCTGGCGAGTTCTTCTGTGCCGCAATTTTCCATGGCGTTATTAAAGCGGCCGGCAGCCACCATAATGTCCCCTTTTTTTACCAGATCCACAAACGCCCCGATCGCGTCCGCGTCCTTTTCTTTCGCATAACCTTCGCTGAACATCCAGGCAGATTCGACTGCATATTTATATTTTTGTTTGTCCTCCACACGGTTATAGGAACGGATAATATATTTTTTTACGTCTTCAAGAAAGCTTGTATAAAGCGGACGAAGTGTTTCGGGATAATCTGTATAGCCAAGGTCCGTGTGCATGGACTGCGACCAGTAAAATTCCCAGTGGCGGCTCCGCTGCCAGTTTGTATTTTCATACACGCAAAGACATTTGCCCGAACAATACTGGTTTTTATACAGCTCTATTCTCAGCGTACATGTTTCACCCGGGTTTAAGATTTTGTTTGTGTCCCGGACAGAAATGGTTTTTTTAGAAGCCCCCAGCGGGAGCTTGCCGATGTATACCGTGCAGGGCTGTGCGTTTTCCAAAGTGATCTTTCCCCAAAGATCCAATCCGGCGCACCGGCTTTTCAGGCAAAGAACGACTTTTTGAAAGCCGCTTTTTGTTATATAAGGTGTTTGCTGCGCGTCTGTTATATAAACTTGCTGCATATGCAGTTCCCTCCGAAAGTTTGATATGTTATAACATATTATAACATGCTTTGATTTTAGCATGGAATAAAACCCAGTTCAAGAAAAAAGGGAGCATTCTGCTGCATTCCAAAAATTAAATAACATGGATGCGATTATGTTATTTAATTCATTTTGATCCCTGACATACAAAACCGCATGAAGGTTTATTAGCACACCTTTTGCAAAACGAGAGGACAATTTCTCCTGTGCAATTGACAAAAACCCACTTTTTATTTACTATAGACAATAACATATAAAGGATGGTATGAACCGTATGAAAAAAATTATAAAACGGCTGGCAAGTTCCCGCCTGCGGCCTTTATTTAAAACGATCTACTGCTTCATTGTTAACGTAGAATACAGACTTCTCAATTTCAAATATATTTTGCAAGGCTGCAAAAAGCCCGCAAAAGAAGAGTGCAGACATGTGTGTGAAAATGTAACTTTCCTATACAAGTCCTTTGAGCGGCAAAAACTGGCAAAGCAGCTTTGCAAAAACATCCACCGTTATTATCCGAACGCAGAAATCATTATTGCCGACGACAGCCGTAAACCGCTGCACTTTAAAGAAGAGCATGTGAAAATCATCCATCTGCCCTTTAACAGCGGCGTGAGCCGCGGGTTAAACCAAGCCCTGAGCGCCGTAAAAACGCCTTATGTTGTAAAACTGGACGATGACATACTGCTGACGAGAAAAACAGATATTCAAGGCCAGCTTAAATTTTTAGAAGAAAATAATGCTGTTGACCTGATCGGATTCGGCTGGGTCAACGCGCCGAAATGTTTGCCGCCGATTCATAATGCCCGGCAGTATTTTAAAATCACCTACAACAAACCGCTGCTCCTCCCGCACATGACAAAACTGGATGGCAGCCATATTGTCGTTGCGAAAAGTCAAAACACATATCTTGCCAGAACAGACAAAATACGTCTGATCGGCTGGGATGACAATATAAGAATGATCGACCACAACGAATTCTTCTACCGTGCTGCGGGGGTCATCGTTTCGGTAATTGCGCCGGAGGCAGCGCTTTTTCACCGGCACAATCCGTTTGAAGGTGAATATACAAAATACCGCGGCGATTATCTCGGCGACCTGGTATACATCAGAAAAAAGCACAGTAAAAAATAATCTCTGAGAACTCCAATGGCGATTTATGCGCTGTTTGACGTAATAAGCAATTATTCTGCTGTGTATTTTACAACCGGATTTGGCTGTGCTATAATACGGTAAATAGCAAAAGTGTGGTGAAACAATGAAAAAGATCGTGATTGGGATTTTGGCGCATGTGGACTCGGGCAAGACGACGCTGTCGGAGGCGATGCTCTACCGTGTAGGCAGCATAAAAAAACTGGGGCGTGTAGACCACCGCGACTCGTTTTTAGACACGTTTTCTTTAGAGCGCGACCGCGGCATTACGATCTTTTCCAAACAGGCCGTTTTAAACTACGGCGGCACGACTTTCACCCTTTTGGACACGCCCGGGCATGTGGACTTTTCGGCCGAAACAGAGCGCACCATGCAGGTGCTGGACTACGCCGTTTTGGTCATCAGCGCGACCGACGGCGTACAGAGCCACACGGCAACCATTTGGAAGCTTTTGGCCAAATACAACGTGCCCTGCTTCCTTTTTGTAAACAAAATGGATCTGGACGGCGCAGACAAAGCGCGCGTGCTGGCCGAACTGAAAGCCAAGCTGAGCGACGGCTGTATAGATTTTGACAACACCAATGAAGCGGAATTCTTGGAAAACGCGGCCATGTGCGGCGAAGCGCTTTTGAACGAATATGCCGAAACGCAAACACTAAAAAAGGCCTCTCTTGTGCGCGCCATCCGGCAACGGCAGATTTTTCCCTGCCTGTTCGGTTCTGCACTGAAGCTGACCGGTGTGGACGAATTTTTGCAGCGCCTGCACGACTACACCCAAATGCCGCCGTACGGCAGTGATTTTGCCGCCAAGGTCTATAAAATCTCGGAAGACAAGGGGCAGAAGCTGACCTTTTTAAAAGTGACGGGCGGCCGGCTGAAAGTCAAAGAGGTGCTGGCCGGCCGCGGCAACCAAAACGGTGAAAAAGTTAACCAGATCCGTATTTATTCCGGTGAGAAATTCACCACCGCCGATACGGCCGGCGCCGGCACCGTCTGCGCCGTCACCGGCATTACATTTGCCCGCCCCGGCGACGGACTTGGGGCAGAAAAAGACACCGGTCTGCCGATTCTGGAACCGGTGTTCACCTACCGCCTGCGCATACCCGAAAATGTGAACACGCACACGGTGCTGGAAAAAATGCGCATTCTGGAAAGCGAAGACCCGCAGCTGAAAGTCCTTTGGAACGAACGCCTGAACGAGATACAGGTGCAGTTGATGGGCGACATCCAGCTGGAAGTGCTGCAGTCGGTACTGGCCGAGCGTTTTGACATACACGCCACGTTTTCAAAAGGCAACATTATCTATAAAGAAACGATCGCGGAAACGGTGGAAGGCGTCGGCCATTTTGAACCGCTGCGCCACTATGCCGAAGTGCACCTTTTGCTGAAGCCCGGCCAGCGCGACAGCGGCCTGGTATTCAAAACACAGTGCAAAGAAGATGTACTGGACAAGAACTGGCAGCGCCTGATTTTGACGCACCTTTATGAAAAAACGCACGTCGGCGTGCTGACCGGCTCGCCAATTACCGACATGGAGATCATATTGGCCTCCGGCCGGGCACACCCGAAGCACACGGAGGGCGGCGACTTTCGCCAGGCGACCTACCGTGCCGTGCGCCAGGGTCTGCGCACAGCCAAAAGCATTTTGCTGGAGCCGGTCTATGCTTTCACGCTGGAAGTACCGAACGAAAACGTAGGCCGCGCCATGACCGACATTCAGCGTATGCACGGCAATTTTAGCGCGCCCCAAAGCGACAGCGAAATGAGCACGATCCAGGGCACCGCGCCGGTCGCGACCATGCACGACTATGCCCGCAGCGTAATGCAGTACACCCACGGCAAAGGCCGACTGCTATGCAGCTTAAAAGGCTATGCACCGTGCCACAATGCAGAGGAGGTCATTGCCGAGATCGGCTACGACTGCGACGGCGACACGGACAACCCCTGCGACTCTGTTTTCTGCGCACACGGCGCCGGCTACATTGTGAAATGGAGCGACGTCAAAAGCCACATGCACCTGCCAAGCGTACTTTCGCCGCCTAAAAATGCGTTTACCGAACGCGTCAGTCAAAGGCGGACCGCTGCCGGGCGCAATGTGGATCTATTTGCGCTCGACAAAGAGCTGATGCAGATTTTTGAACGGACGTACGGCCCCATTAAAAACCGCAACTACGACCGCAGCCAGAACCATTTTCGGCTGACGCAAAAAGCTGAAGAAAAAAAATACAAATCCAAAAATGCGCCCCGCTACGACGGCACGCAGTACCTGCTTGTAGACGGCTACAACGTGATCTTTTCCTGGGACCGTTTAAAAGAACTGGCGCAGGACAATATGGACGCCGCCCGCAACGCACTAATCAACATTCTTTGCAACTACCAGGGCTACAAAAAGTGCAACGTGATTCTGGTTTTTGACGCCTACAAAGTAAAAGGTGCCGTGCGAGAGGTTGAAAAAGTGGACAACATCACGATCGTCTACACCAAAGAGGCGGAGACGGCCGACATGTACATTGAAAAGGCCTCCTACAAGCTGGCGAAAAACAACCAGGTGCGCGTGGTGACCTCGGACGCGGTGGAACAGCTAATCATTTTGGGCACCGGCGCCCTGCGCGTTTCATCCCGTGAGTTTCAGTTTGAAGTGCAGGCAGCCGAGGAAGAGATCCGGCAAAGAATTGCAGAAGCATTTTAATTGCTTTCTTTTGCTGTGGTTTAACACGGTAACCATGCAGCCGTTTTAAAATGTATAAAAAATCCCGCATGATGTAAAACACCATGCGGGATTTTCTTTGAATAAATACCGTTTTGCAAAAAGGCAAAACAGATGAAAAGCCATTGGCTGCGCCGTGATTTTCCATACAGCCGTCAAAGTGATTTGTTCTGAAGTTTTTCTTGCCGCTCTTCCCAATCGCTTTTCAGAATTGCCCAAATATTTTTATCGCCAATACTGCCGTCTTTTTGATAACAGTACCTTCGAAGCGTGCCTTCCCGCTTCATGCCAATCTTTTCCATGACTCTGCCGGAGCCGATATTTCTTGTATCATGTCCCGATTCAATGCGGTCGTACCCGACCTTTTCAAACAAATAGCGCACTACGGCAGCGGCCGCCTCTGTCATAATGCCTTGGTTCCAATACGGTTCATCGATCTGCCAGCCGAGATGACAGGCATGGCAGGCATCATCCTGTGAAACAACGGCAATGTTCCCAATGACCAGATGGTCATAGACGATCGCCCAGTTGTATACAGCAGGACTTTGGTAAGAGGAGACCCAGTCTTGTAAAACAGACTTCGTTTCACTCAGATCGGCATGCGGTGTATAGGACAAAAAACGAACGACCCTAGGGTTGCTTGCCCATACAAACGTATCGCCCGCATCCGCCATTTGAAACGGCCGCAAAACAAGGCGGCTGGTAACGATCGTCTGTGTACCCGTGTGCGTTATCGGCGCAAGCTTTTGTATATCCGTCATTTTTACACCTCCGTTACACCGAAAAATACTCTTTATTTTTCCAGCATGCCGGCGCACTGCTTTAGATCGTCTATGATCTTCAGGTGCTGCGGACAGGCGCGCTCACACTGGCCGCAGGCGATGCAGTCGGAAGCTTTTCCCCTGCTCTCCACCGCAGCCGCATACTGCTGCCTGGCTTGGTCGAGCTGGCCGTTTGCCAGGTGCAGATTGGCGGCCGAAAAGATTTCGGGGATCGGGATCTGCTTTGGGCAGCCCTCGGTGCAGTAGTGACAGGCCGTGCAGGCAATGGCAGAAGACTGCCCAAGGAGCCGCTGCGCCTGTTCAATGATTTTCCGCTCGTCGGCATTCAGCGGCTGAAAATCGCGCATGTAGGAAAGATTGTCCTCCATCTGCTGCGTGTTCGACATGCCGGAAAGCACCGTCAGCACGCCGTCGAGTGACGCAGCAAAGCGAATGGCCCAGGAAGCACAGGACGCTTCCGGCGCATAGTCTTGAAAAAGCTTTTTGACCTCTGCCGGCGGGTCGGCCAGCGTACCGCCCTTGACCGGTTCCATCACCACGATCGGCTTGCCG
>URDW01000080.1 GCA_900546735.1 uncultured Oscillospiraceae bacterium | reverse complement strand
GCAACTGCATTTTCGTCTTCGCTCGCGGTCGCAGCAAGCACGTCTTCCACTGACGGCGAAATGCCGTAAGTCAGCTTGATGACGGCTGCCGTGTAAGCACCCTGCACATATGCTTTGTCGGCATCTGTGTACGCTGCCACGTTCTGGTTCTCAATCGGATAACCCACTTCGGTGGCAATCATGATCTTATACAGCAGCAGGAATTCCTGCGGGTCTGCATTTTCAGATACCTGATAGCCGTTGTCAATGAGGATCTTCTTGATGTTCACGACGGCGTAGTCCATCAGCGTTTCCACATCTGCGTCAATTTCCTCACCCGTGATGGCGCCAAGGATCAGCACGATCGTTCTGTTGATCGAGGTGCCGGGCTCGATGGTGACATCAATCTTCAGAAGAGACTGCAGAATGTCGGTACGCAGACAGGCATAAGCGATGGTCGTGTACGTTGCCGTACGGGCATCGTCCTGCTCAGGGTACACGATCTGCCATTCGTCTTGCAGATAGGCTTTCATCTCGTCGTAGCCAACCGTCAGGTTCGCTTCGTCGATCAGCGTGAAAATATCCGTCAGGATCTTTTCATAGGCGGCTGCCATCGTGCTGTAGTCCATGTCATAAAGCTTTTTCAAACCGTTGACATTTTCCACGAAGGTTTCCGCCGTGCTGTTGTAGATGCCTTTGTTCGGCATAACTTCGTCTTTTACAAAGTCGTAAGCGGACTCACGAATGTAAAAATCAGAAAGCCATGCCATGTTCTCTTCAGCATCTTTGTCTGCCAGATCTGCATTTGCAAATGCACAGATCGGTGTGAGCGTAGCCAGAAACAGCACTGCGCTCAGCAGCAAGCAAGCAGTTTTCTTGAGTTTCATTTTTTACCCCTTTCTTTAAGTATTGGTGCGGAAAACCGCACTGTTATTCAACCGCTTTCAGCGATTCAACCATGTTTACTTTCCTCAGCTTCTTGTGTACGATCAGATTGACCAGCGCTGCAAATACAAACGAAAGCAGTGCCGCGTACAAATAGCTTAGAGGAGCAACTGTTTTACCGAACATAACGACGTCTACAGAGATGGCGGAAATGACAAATCTGTGCAGGAATATGCCGAGCACAAGCCCCAGAATGACGCCGATAATGGTCAGAATGATATTTTCTCGAACGATGTATGCGCTGACTTCCTTGTCGCGGAAACCAAGCACTTTGATGGTGGCCACTTCGCGCACACGTTCGTTCAGGTTCAGGTTGGCCAGGTTGTACAGCACAACAAACGCCAGTGCGCCTGCAGCCACGATGAATACCACAACGACCAGGTTTAAGCTGTCGATCGTGGTCTCAAACGTATCGATCGTGGCGGTCGTGTAAGCTACGGCGTCAATGCCGGTCACTTTCATCAGGTCTGTGGCAAGGCTGTCTTTCTGTGCGGCTGAAACGTCGTTGCCCAGTGTAGCCACCACATAGCTATAGGCCGGCGCTTCGCCGAATATGGACTGGTACATTGCCGGGGACATGTAAACATAATGGAACGTGTAGTTTTCCACGATGGCAGTTACGGGAACGGAATAGTCTTGGTTATTTACCGTCAGCGTAATGTAGTCGCCGGGCTGGGTATCTGTCTGGTCAGCCAGTTTTTCGGTTATGATAACACCGCTGTCGTTCAGGGAAACGGCTTCATGCGTGTCGCAGTCTTCCAGCTTGATGAACTTGGAAAGCTCGGCGGGTTCGCGCGGCACCAGTAAATTGATCTCCAGCACATCGTCGGTGCGGTCAGAGGAGGCGTTGATGGCGTCCATCTGGGTCATCATCGCGTTTTGGATCTCGGCACGCGAGGTGATCTGCTTCACCGGCTCAGGATCTTCCGTACCGTCATATTCCTGGTTCAGAACGATCTGAACGTCGTACTGTGAAATACCGTCTTCGCCGAACTGATTGGTCATGATCGCACCGATCGAGTCACCCAGACCGAAACCGGTCAGCAGCAGCGCCGTACAGCCGGCAACACCGATCAGTGTTGTAAAGAAACGGCGTTTGTTGCGGAACAGGTTTCTGGCCGTCACCTTGGAGGTGAAATTCATGCGCGACCAGATAAAGGTGATCTTTTCAAGCAAAATACGCTTGCCTTTTTTCGGCGGTTTCGGGCGCATCAGCTTTGCCGGGTTTTCTATGAGTTCCTTGCGGCAGGCGATCAAAGCGGCAGCCGTGGTGCACAGCAGGGAGATCACAGTGCCGATCAGCGCGTAATCCCATTTAAAGCGCAGCACGCATTGCGGCAGGTCATACATAATGCCGAATGCAGCGGAAATCGCCGTTGGGAACACAACAAATCCCAGTGCCAGGCCAATGACCGAACCGATCAGGCTGGCCGAAAGGGAATAGATCAGATATTTGGATGCGATCGCACCGCTGGAGTAACCAAGCGCTTTCAGCGTGCCCAGCTGCGTGCGTTCTTCTTCAACCATACGGGTCATGGTCGTTAAGCATACCAGTGCGGCGACCAGGAAAAAGAAGATGGGGAAGACCTGCGCCAGCGCGTCCATACGGTCCGCCGTCTGTTCATAGCCGGCAAAGCCGGGCTGGTCGTCGCGGTTTTGGATCATCCATTCCGCCGTGTCCAAGCTGGCCAGCAGATCCTGCGCTTCTTTCAGATCCATGCGTGCTTTTTCGAGTTCTTCTGCACCGGACTGCTTCTGCGCTTCCAGTTCCGCTTCAGCGGTCTCCAGCTGCGTCTGTGCAGCGGCAAGCTGCATTTCAGCCATGCTGATCTGGCTTTGCAGCTGCTGCTGGTTAGAGTTGAGTTCCAGCTGGCCGACCTTCAGGTCTACGCCGGCGTCGTTCAGCTGGCGTTCATATTCCTCCAGCTCGATTTCTGCTTCGGTTACTTCCTGCTTGGCGTTTTGGTACTGGCTGATGATGGCGGATGCCGCATCCAGTTTGGCCTTGTTTTCATTATACTCGGCGGTTGCCTGTGCCAGCTGCTGTTTTTGCTGATTCAGCGTTTCATTATACTGCTTCAGCATTGGCTCCATATAAGCAATCATTTCTTCAGCTGTCCCCATAGCGGTCAGGCTGCTGAAACTGTCATATATAGTATCGGCAACGTCTTCCGGCAGACCAACGCCGGTGATCCAGTCCTTGATGGTCTGCTCTTGGTCATTTTGGTAGTTTTGGAAGTATTCCAGTGAATTATTTAGACCAACCACGATCTCTTCCGTGGCTTCAATTTGCTGGTTGGCTGAATCGATCTGTGATTTGGCATTATCCAGCTGCGCCTTGGCAGAATTGTAGTCATCGGTCGCGGTTTCCAGCTTGGTCAGGTTCAGTTTGGCTTCGTTGAGCTGGTCGTATTTTTCGCGCCATTCGGCATACTGTGAATTGTATTCGTCGGTGCCGTCGTAGATTTCCTTTTGCGCAGCGCTCAAAGAGTCGTTAAACTCTTTTTTCTTGGCGTCGATTTCCGCCTGTCCGTTTTCGGCCAGGTCTTTCATCTCGGCGATCTGTGCTTCAGCGTCTGCTACCTGCTGGTCGTAGTTGGCTTCCTGTTCGGCCAGCTCGGCTTCGCCGTCTGCAACGATCGGAGTATATTCTTCACGCAGCGCTTCTACACGCAGAGGCAGTCTTACACTTTCCAGATCTTTCAGTGCTTCGACCACCGGAGTGATGAACTCGTCATACTCTTCAGAATATGTACTGTAGTTGGCTGCACCGGAAACGGTCATGTACGCTTCCGTATAGTAATCAAAATTGAAAACATCGTTGGAAACGTAAATAAACGTACCCAGTTTACCGCTGCCGACATTGGTGTAGCCGCGTTCAAAAGAAAGGTAAAGCGGCGTGCGTACGATACCGACGATCGTAAACTCGGTGACATCCATCTTGTTTTCAATGTTCGTGCCGTCGCCGGCAATGCCGATCTTGGCGCCGATTTTAAACTGCTCGGGCGCCGACAGGGTGCTGCCGTCGACCAGGCACTCGTTTTCATTTTCCGGCATGCGCCCCTCAAGCAGGGTCACGCGGTTCATGTAGTCTGCGGACGCTTCGCCCGTTTCGGCATAGTCAAATGCCTGTGCAAAGTCAAGACCCATGGCGCGCACGGTCATTTCAGAACCGTCCATGTCGCCGATGCTCTTGCCGTCTGCCTGCAGGATGCCGTCTACGAACCGGCCGGGTACGATGGTGTCTACACCGTCGATCTGCTGCATGGCTTCCAGGTCTTCTTCGGTCAGACCCGCTTGTGAAATGACACGCACGTCCATCATGTTCGTGTCCTGCACATAAAGCTCTGCCGTTTCTTTCATATCGGGCGCCGTTGCCTTTATGCCGGCAAAAAAGCTGATGCCGAGCGCCACGATGGCTATAATAGAAATAAATCTTGCTTTGCTTCGGGAGATAGAGCGCAGCGTCTCTTTAAAAAGCGCTTTTTTCATTTACCACTCTATCCTTTCAACGTCCATTGGGTTTTCATTCAGGGTAATGTCCTGCACGCGGCCGCTGCGCAGCGTAATAACGCGGTCGGCCATCGGGGTCAGCGCCTGGTTGTGCGTGATCACGATCACCGTCATGCCGGTCTCGCGGCAGGTCTGCTGCAGCAGGGCCAGGATCTGCTTACCGGTTTTGTAGTCCAGTGCGCCGGTCGGTTCGTCGCAAAGCAAAAGCTTTGGGTTTTTCGCCAGGGCACGGGCAATCGCCACGCGCTGCTGCTCACCGCCGGAAAGCTGTGAGGGGAAGTTGTCCATACGCTCGCCAAGACCAACACGCTCCAGCACCTTTGCGGCGCTCAGCGATTTGTCCACGATCTGCGTGGCCAGTTCCACGTTTTCCAGTGCGGTCAGGTTTTGCACCAGGTTGTAGAACTGGAACACAAAACCAACGTCGTAACGCCTGTATTCGATCATTTGCTTGTAACTGTATTCGTTGACCAGGTCACCGGCCACACGGATCTTGCCGTCGTCGCAGTTGTCCATGCCGCCGAGCATGTTCAGCACAGTTGTTTTACCGGCGCCGCTGGCACCGACAATGATGCAGAACTCGCCCTGCTCCACGTTAAAGGTGACGCCGTCTGCAGCGTTGATCACGATCTCGCCCATTTTGTAGCGCTTGTAGACAGAGTCAAATTCGATAAAACTCAAACACACACATCTCCCTAGTTTCATTTGTGCCCGAAATAAAATTAACATCACAGATTTGTTAACCATCCTCTTGAATGAGGCTCTTTTCGCGCTTGACATAACTCTATATATTAAGAATTATATATAAATTATAAGATGGCAATTTCTAAAAGTCAACCCAAAATCAGGATAACCGAATAATTTATAACTTCTGCTTTTCGGTGCGTTTACCGGCGTGCAACGGCTTTTTGCTGCGCGCAGCTGAAAATTCTGCTTTATACAGCCATTTTTGAAGAGCAGTTTGCGGAAGAGTAAAAAACAGTTCCTTTTGTGGAATTGTTAAAGAAGTTTTAAAAAGTGTATTTTATACAAATTTCATTCGTTTCGCTGCAGCTGGAAAAAATAATTTTCTCGTCCATTTGGCAACTTGCGTCTGTTTTTGAAATTGAATATGATCGTATAAAAATCACCATATTTTAAAAAACCGTCTAAATATCATGGGCTATAATGTGTATAATTTCTGTACGGCACACGAAATTGTTGTCTTGGTACGCAAAAGCAGGTAAACGGTTTCCAAATAGTATTTTTTGACAAGTTATGAACAGCAAGGAAGAAAATAAAATGAAAAATATACCACAAAATCCGAATATCCTTTACAGTTTTGTGCGTGCGAAACTGCACGATGGACGTGAAAAAACCGGCGTTTTGCCGTGCGTTTCCTGCAAGAAACGGCAGAACTGTTTTGCCCTGCGGATGTTGCGCTTATCTATCCTCGAACCGTTTTGGCAAGACGGTCTGCAGCTTTCAGAGAGTCGGATTTTAAATGTTTTTTGTATAATATCGATTGAAAAACCATCTTGAATCTTTCTGCGGGGCTATGGTAAAATGAAAACAGATTTTGCACCGGTGGAGGGAAGACTATGAAAAAGAAGATCTATACGATCGCTACGGCACATCTGGACACGATCTGGAGCTGGGACTTTGAAACAACGGTCAGCAAATATATTTACAATACGCTTGTGGATAATTTTAAACTGTTCAAAAAGTACCCGCACTACACCTTCTCGTTTGAGGGCAGCTACCGTTATGAGCTGATGCAGGAGTACTATCCGGAGCTTTTTGAAAAAATGCGCGGCTATGTGGAAGAGGGACGCTGGAACGTGTGCGGTTCCGCTTTTGAAAACGGTGACGTCAACGTGCCGTCACCTGAAGCGCTTTTCCGCAACATCCTTTTCGGCAATACATATTTTGAAAAAACGTTCGGCAAAACCAGCTGCGACATTTTTCTGCCCGACTGCTTTGGTTTTGGCTGGGCGCTGCCGAGCATTGCGCACCATGCCGGCTTAAAAGGCTTTACGACCCAGAAGCTTGCCTGGGGCTCTGCTTACGGCGTGCCGTTTGACATCGGCAAATGGTACGGGCCCGACGGCAATTACATTTATGCCAACATCAACCCGCACGACTACTACTTTACGCTTACCAAACTGCGCGACTGGGATTTTGTGCAGAAAAAGCTGAAAGAAAATGAAAAGTACGACCTGCCGCTGACCGCTGTATTTCACGGCATTGGCGACCGCGGCGGCGCGCCGCCGGAAAAATCGGTGGCGTTTGTGGAGCAGGAGATCGGGAAAAATGCGCAGTCTGACCTGGAAGTGCTTTCTGTGCCGGCAGATCAGATCTTTCATGACCTGGACAAGGACCTGACGCCGCAGCAAAAAGAAAAGCTTCCGGTTTGGGACACAGAGCTGGTCATGCGCGACCACGGTGCCGGCGGCTACACCTCGCGTGCCATCGGCAAGCGCTGGAACCGGCGCTGTGAGGAGCTGGCTGACATGGCGGAACGCATGAACCTGGTTGCACAGCACATCGGCGCAAAGCCGTACCCGCACGCCGCTATGGAGCGTCATTGGAAGCGCTTTATTGCCCACCAGTTCCATGACGACCTGCCCGGTACTTCGGTACAGCGTGCTTACAGGCGTTCGTGGAACGACTATGCCGTTTCCATGAATGGTTTTGCCGGCGAATTTGCCGGCGCGGCCGCTGCTGTGGCTGACCGGATGAAAACGGATTTTGCAAGCGGCATGCCGGTCGTTGTCAGCAACATGCTCGAATTTCGCCGCAGCGCGCCGGTGACGCTGGAAATCAAAAATCCGGCAAAGAACTTTGCGCGCGTATTTGACGATAAGGGGCGCGAGGTCAAATCGCAGGTGACCGATTTTGCCGACGGCCGCATGACGCTGCTTTTCGTGGCCGATGTGCCGGCCATGGGCTGCCGGGCTTATGATGTGCGCATGAGCGATGTGCCGTGCGCGCTTGCCAGCGCCGTTTCCGTTTCAGACGAAAGTGTGCTGGAAAACCAGAAATATGTTGTGCGTCTCAATAAAAACGGCTATATTTCCTCTATTGTGGACAAGACGCTGGACGACCGCGAAATTTTGAAAGCGCCGGTCATCAACGGCGTGTTTAAGTATAAAGGCAGCAAGGACTGGCCGGCATGGGAGCTGAATTATGAGGATTTGAATAAGGAGCCGGATTTTGTGCCGGCCGGTGTTTCCGTCAGCGTAGAGGAGCGCGGCCCGGTGCGCGTGGCGCTCAAGGTGACGCGTCAGTACGACAAGAGCACGTTTACAGATTATATTGCGCTGGCTGACGGCTCTGACATTGTGGAGGTCTATTCGGAAATAGAGTGGCAGAACCGCCACAGATGTGTCAAAAACAAGTTCTCTTTTACAGCCAAAAATCCGCAGGCGTCGTTCGACCTTGGCCTGGGCTACATCAGCCGCGGCAACATGAACAGCACGCTGTTTGAAGTGCCTGCCCAGAAATGGGTCGATCTGACAGATGAAAGCGGCGAGTTCGGTGTGTCTGTTTTCAGCGAATGCAAATACGGCTGGGACAAATGGGACGATAACACCCTGCGCATGACGGTCGTGCATACGCCGGCCAAAAACTACCGTATCGACTCCATGCAGTCTATGATGGATCTTGGCCTGAACCGCTATTCCTATGCGATCTATTCCCATTCCGGCGGCTGTGAGAACGGCTGCGACCAGAAAGCCAAAGCGTTCGTGCAGCCGATGGCGGCTGTGCAGACCACAAAGCACGGCGGCGATCTGCCGGTGCAGTTCAGCTGCATAGAGGTGTCTGCACCAAATGTGGATGTGCGCGCCGTCAAGCCCGGCATCGACGGCAGGTCCATTGTCTTGCGTGTCAATGAAATGGCCGGCACGGCCAAAACCGGCGTAAAGGTGCGTCTGTTTGACGGCGTAGATGCGGCGACCGAGATCAATGCCTGTGAAAAAGAGATCGGCCCGGCACAGCTGCAGAACGGCGCCCTGGTCTTTGATTTGAAACCGTTTGAGGTCAAGTCGTTTGCCGTATCGGCGCCGGCTGCGGAAACGGCCGTGCACAGCCGTGAATTGGCGCTCGAAAAGAACGTGCGTTTTGTCACCGGAAACGGCGACACGGCTTCGGCTGATCTGGATTACAGTGTGCCGGCGGAAATTTTGCCGGATAAAATTTATACTTGTGGTATAGAATTTAAAACGGACCGCGCCGGCGGCAGCGCCAAAAACGCGGTACTGTGCAAGGGGCAGACCGTGCAGCTGCCCGAGGGCACGAAGGCGGTGGCATTTCTGGTCACCTCGCTGAAGGGCGATTGCAGTGCTGAATTTGCCAGCGGGGCAGACAGCGTTTCTGTGCCGGTTGCCGACGCATTTGAGAACTTTGCCGCGTGGGACCTGTATGATTTCCAGGAAACGGCTTATATCAAAGATGTTCAAATCGGTTATGAGGCCACGCATACGCATTCCAAAAAGGGCGATATGTATGCGAAAAACATGTATTTCACCCTTGTTGTGCTGAACGTGTCCGGGTCGTCTCTGACCCTGCCGGCCGATGAGAATCTGGTCATTCTGGCGTCTTCTGCGCTTGACCAGCCGGTTTCCGGTGCGCTGCTTACCCGTCTTTATGACCGTGTGGAAAACCGCCGGCCGTTTGAATACTATGGCAGCATGTCCGACCTGGCCAGTTACCATTTTTCCAAAACGCTCTTTATGATGAACGACAAGGGCGGTTACTTCAAGGATTTTAACCGCAAATAACACTGGGCCATGCAGTATTATTCTTTTAATCAATATCTGCGTGAGCGCTTTGGCTGCAAGGTCTATAAGCTGTCTCTTATACACATCTCCGAGCCCACGAGACACT
>URDW01000079.1 GCA_900546735.1 uncultured Oscillospiraceae bacterium | reverse complement strand
CAGAGCTTTTGCAGCCCCTCGCTGTCGCTCCAGTCGTGCGTATTAAACTGCTGCATGCGCCTTTTTGTGATTTTCATTTCCTGCGCCACCTGTTCGTCGGCAATGTAGGGCAGGTTCTCATCTCTTCTTTTTCTCTGGTCCATGGTCGTTTCCTCCTTATCTTTATTCTTTATAGCAGAAAAGGGCAGGGGATGCAAGGCCTTTTTACCAAGTAAAATGCAAAAAAGCGAAGGCATAACACCTTCGCTTTTTGAATCTTGCTTATGCGCCGGCAAAATGCGCTTCGGCGTAGCGCACCGTTTCCATCGCGTCGCGTGCGTAGCGGTCGGCGTGGATCATGTCGGCATATTCCTGGGTCAGCACGGCGCCGCCCACCACCACCTTGCAGTCCGGTTTGGCGGCTTTGAGCATTTTGATCGTTTCCTCCATAGAGGGAACAGTCGTGGTCATCAGCGCGCTCAGGCCGACCAGGGAAATATCCTCTTTTACGGCCGTATCGCAAATCAGCTGTGGGTCTACGTCGCGGCCCAGGTCGATCACCTCAAACCCGTAATTTTCCAGCAGCACTTTTACAATGTTCTTGCCAATGTCGTGAATGTCATTTTTAACAGTCGCCAAAATGATCCTGCCTTTTTTTTCGGCAGAGCGGTCAGACATGGCGGCTTTCACTTCTTCAAAAGCGGCTTTGGCCGCTTCGGCGCTCATCAAAAGCTGCGGCAAGAATACGGTCTTGGCTTCAAAACCCTGACCCTGAATGTTCAGCGCCGGAATGATCTCACTGTCAATCAGCTCCAGCGGCGCTGCGGTTTGCAGCGCGGTTTTCGCCGCACGCGAGGCCTCTTCTTTTAACCCTTTTATGATCGCACGCTGCAGCGGCTTTTCACTGCCCGGGTCGTTTTGCCCGGCTGTGCCGGCGCCGTCGGCTGCTGCCGGCGCCATGGCATATTTTGGGATGTTGGCAATGTATTTTTCAAAATTCCGGTCAAAGCCGCCGAGCGCCAGGTAGGCGTAGTAGGCGCGCATCATGTCGGGTGACAGCACGTTTACAATGCCGGCCGAAAGGCCTTTTTGCATAGCCATTGTAAAGAATGCGGCGTTCAGGCTGCCGCGGTTTGGCAGGCCGAAAGAGACGTTGGAAACGCCAAGTGATGTGCGGATGCCTTTTTTGGCAAGCGTTTCTACGGTTTGCAGGGTGACCAGCGCACTGGTCGGGTCGCTCGAGACTGTCATGGCCAGCGGATCTACCACAATGTCTTTTTGGGCAATGCCGTAGTCTTTGGCGCGGGAAATGATCTTTTCGGCGATCTCTACGCGTTTTTCGCTTGTTTCGGGAATGCCGTCTTCATCCAGCGTCAGGGCAATGACGGCGCCGCCGTATTTCTGCACAAGGGGGAATATGCTGTCCATCACTTCCGCTTTGCCGTTTACGGAGTTGACAAGCGCTTTGCCGTTGTACAGCCGCAGTGCTTTTTCCATGGCAGCCGTATCGGTCGTATCGATCTGCAGCGGCAGATCCAGCACACTTTGCAGCTCAAACACCGCGCGGCCGATCATGTCGGCTTCGTCGATCTCGGGCAGACCGACGTTTACATCCAAAATGTCGGCGCCGTTTTCCTGCTGGGAAATGCCCTCCTGCAAAATGTACTGCATGTCGTTTTCACGCAGCGCCTGTTTAAAGCGCTTTTTGCCGGTTGGGTTGATGCGCTCACCGATCAGCACCGGGCGGTTTTCACCGCCGATCTCTACGGCGTGCGTGTAGGAGGCGACCAGTGTGTGCTCCTTTTGGGTGATTTTTTTCGGATGTATGTCTTTTGTTTTGGCAATGGTCTCAGCCATATACGCCGGCGTTGTGCCGCAGCAGCCGCCCAGAATAGAGGCGCCTTCCTCGGCGATTTGACGCATGGCGTCCGAAAATGCGTTTGCGTCCACATCGTATACCGTTTTGCCGTTTACCGATTTTGGCAGGCCGGCGTTCGGGCTTACGATGACCGGCACAGACGCGTATTTTACCAGTTCGGGCACGATCTCCACCATCTGCTGCGGACCGAGCGAACAGTTCAGCCCCAGCGCGTCCACACCAAGCCCTTCCAAAGTCGCCACAACGGCTGCCGGGTCGGCACCGGTCATCAGGTGGTGCGTCTCGTCAAAGACCACGCTGGCGATCACGGGCAGGCCGCACG
The DNA here is from genome assembly GCA_900546735.1 of uncultured Oscillospiraceae bacterium. Classification (GTDB taxonomy): domain Bacteria; phylum Bacillota; class Clostridia; order Oscillospirales; family Acutalibacteraceae; genus Scybalenecus; species Scybalenecus merdavium. The sequence continues at coordinate 7,204 of URDW01000079.1, read as the reverse complement.
CCTCTTTTACGCCAAGCACAGCCGCTTTCAGCTCGTACAGGTCGTTCATCGTCTCAATAATGACCAGGTCTGCGCCGTATTTTTCGGCCATAGCCGCCGTGGCCGAAAAGGCCTTTACGGCATCTTCAAAGGCAAAGTCGCCGAGCGGTTTCAGCATTTTGCCGAGCGGCCCGATATCGCAGGCAACGTATACTTTACGCGGTGCGCGGTTTGCTGCCTGACGTGCCGCCGCTAAATTGGCGCGCATGACTGCTTCAAGGTCGTCGCCGTATTTCAGCGGCGATGCGCCAAACGTGTTGGCTGTGATCACGTCGCAGCCGCAGGCAATGTAGGCCGTGTGGATCTTTTGCAGCACATCGGGGTGGGTGGCGCCGAAGCTTTCCGGGTATTCGCCGGGCGCAAGTCCGTTTTCCTGCAGCATGGTGCCCATGGCGCCGTCAAAATATAAAATTCTCTCTTCGCAAAGTTTTTGAATGTCCATAGCTCTCCTAAGCGCGGTAAGCGCAGTCTGTTTTTTCGCATGCGGCGCAGCCGGTTTTGCACGTCATTTTGGGCCCTATGCCAATAACGGCCGTTACCGATTTGGTCGGCACCATCAAAAGGGAATCGGACAGGTAAAGCCCGATTTTGCGGTGCGTGTCCAAAAAGTGCAAAATGTCTTGCTGATGCTTGATATCAAAGTCGCCGTAACCGGCGCTGAAGCGCGGGTGCAGCGGCTCGGCCGCTTCCAGTTCGGCATTGATCTTGTTGCAAAATGCCTCGATCGCGGCAGAGGCCAGCGCATCGGTCACCACGCTTTTGGCGGGGGAGACTTTGCCCCAGCGCTCGATCAGCCGGTCAGCGCCCGGGCCGAGTGTCGCTGCAAATATGTAGGCACTTTTGCAGCCCTGCAGGTTTTTGGCAAGCGCCGCGCTTTGTACCTGCATAAAACCGAAATCTATGGTGCTTTCTTGTATCTTTACCGCCGTTTTTTCATAAATGCACTTCGGCTGCACCGCGTCCATCAGTTCTTTTTCGCAGCTTTCCAGCAGCGCTTTGGTCGCTTCGTCCGGCGCCGTGTTTTTGTAGCCCAGGTAGCGCAGCGCTTCTTTTTGGTTGATTTTAAAATCTTTTGTCGCTCTTCGTTCCATCGTTATGCCTGTGCCAGAATATCACAAAGGTTTTCTTTGATCTTGGCCGCCACATCCGGCTTATTCATGGAGTAGATGTGCACGGCGTTGACGCCGTTTGCCAGCAAGTCAATGACCTGCTCGGTGGCGTAGGCAATGCCGGCCTGTTTCATGGCTTTGGGGTCGTTGCCGAAACGTTCCACGATCGCACGGAAGCGCGCCGGAACGAAAGTGCCCGAAAGGTTCGTGATGCGCTTGATCTGGTTCGCGTTTGTGACCGGCATGATACCGGCTACGATCGGCACGGTGATGCCGGCGTCGCGGATCTTGTAGAGGAATGAATACAAAATGTTGTTGTCAAAAAACATCTGCGTCGTAAAAAAGGAACAGCCGGCTTCCTCTTTGAGTTTCAGGTGTTCAATGTCCTTGGCCAGCGTCTCGCATTCGGTGTGGCCTTCCGGGTAACAGGCGCCGCCGATGCAGAAATCACCGTACTGGCGGATGCATTCGATCAGCTCTGACGCATGGTGAAATTCCATTTTGCTGCGGTCAAAATCCTGTGGAATATCGCCGCGCAGCGCTAAAATGTTTTCAATGCCGTCGGCTTTCAGTTTTTCGATCTGCGCCCTGACCTGTTCTTTGGTGGAGGAAACGCAGGTCAGGTGCGCAAGCGCCGGTACGCCGAACTTTTTTTCAATGTTTTGGGCAATGTTCAGCGTAAACTCTGACGTGCCGCCGCCGGCGCCGTAGGTCACGCTCATAAAGTCCGGCTTCAGCGCAGCGATCTGTTCCGTTGCTTCTTTTACGCTGTCGAACTTGTCGCTCGTTTTCGGGGGGAATACTTCAAAGGACAGACAGGGTCTGCCGGAACGGATTTTATCAATAACTCTCATGTTCTTACCTCTTTCTGTTTGCGCGCATACATAAAAAAACGCTCCGTAAAAGACGGAGCGCATTTTTTACACTTAATTGCCGGAGTGCTTGTTCTGCGACTCGCTGATGCCTTTTCTGATGCGCCGTACATCGGTCAGCGCCTTGTAAAGGGAAGAGTCGATCTCAAGCAGGGTTTCGTCGGCATAGCTGTTGACGGCCGTCAGGATCTCGCGGCTCTTCTGCTGCGCGGAAGTCACCATTTCATTGGCCTGTGTGGTGGCGTTTGCCAGAATTTCAGAGGCCTGGTTCTTGGCTTCGGTCAGACCGTTTTGTGCCGTTTCTTTTGCTTCGGCAATGATCTGTGCGGCCTCAGCCTGCGCCGTTTTGGTGATCTCGTCGCGGGCAACCAGCTCGCGCGCCTGTTCCTGCGCCTGCTTAATGGTGTCGGCCGCTTCCTTTTTGGCGGCTTCGATGATGTTGTTCTTGGAGTCCACAATGGCCTTGGCCTGTTTGGTCTCCTGCGGGGTGTTCAGACGGATATCTTCGATGATCCTTTTAATTTTGTCTACATCCACCAGGCTTTTTTTCGTCATCGGCATGCTGGTGGCGTCATCCAGCACATCTTCAAGATCCTCAAGCAGGATATCGGTATTCGTCATGTTAAACTTCTCCTTTACATCTTTGATAAATATCGTTTTTGATTTCTTTCGGGACGAACAGGGAAATGTCGCCGCCGAGAGAACAGACTTCCTTGACCATGCTGCTCGACAAAAACATGTTTTCGGCCCGCGCCGTTAAAAACACGGTCTCAATGGCGGGGTACAGGCTTTTGTTTGTAAGCGCCTGCTGAAATTCGTAATCAAAGTCCGACACGGCGCGCAGACCCTTGACAATGGCGGAAACGCCGTGGCTTTTGGCGTATTCCACAAGCAGACCGTCGCATGTGTCGATTTCGATGTTGTCTTTATGGATGCAGCGCCTCAGAAGATCGATGCGTTCCTCCAGGGAAAAGAGCGGGTCTTTTTTGGCGTTGTTGACGGTGACCAGAACGATCACCTTGTCAAAAAGGTCGGCTGCGCGTTCAATGATGTCCACGTGACCGAGTGTTACGGGGTCAAAGCTGCCCGGATAGAGCACGGTTTTCACATCAGACATCCTTTCGGTAAACGGTGACCTTCGTGCGGCCGTATGTTTTTTCCTTGGTCTGGGTCAGCGGCCCGGCGGTTTTCGGCATTTCTTCGTCGCGGTGTGTTTCGCACAGCACAATGCCGCCGTCGTTTACCGACTTGGCCAAAGCCAGCAGCGCTTCTTTGGCAAGCCCTGTTTTGTAGGGCGGGTCAATAAAAGCAATGTCAAATTTTTCTCTTCTTGCCAGAAAAGCAAGCGCATCGGAAAAAACAATGGTGCTCTTGCTTTCAAAGCGGCAGGTCGCCACGTTTTTGCGCACGATCTCCAGTGCGGCACGGTCGGCTTCCACAAACGTGCAGCTTGCTGCGCCGCGCGACAGTGCTTCAATGCCCAACTGGCCGGAACCGGCAAAAAGGTCTAAAATCTTTTTGTCCTCCAGTTCAAACTGGATCATGCTGAAGACAGCCTCTTTTACGCTTTCCGATGTGGGGCGCGTGATTTCGGCGCCCTCGAGCGTGGCAAGGCGGCGGCCGCGGGCCGAACCGGTGATTACACGCATCATACAGGCATCTTCCTTACATTATTTCGAAAATTATTATAACGGCATCGTGCCGTTTAGTCAAGTTATTAATCAGATATTTAATAAAATATCCGAGTTTTGTTTATTTTTGTCCGCCGTCCTGCGCACTGTGAAAGTATGCAAAAACTGCCTTTGCATCTTTTGCCCCGATACCGGGTACTTTTTCCATTTCATCCGGCTGCGCTTCTTTCAGCTTGGCAATCGTTTTAAAGTGCTTTAAAAGCGCTTTTGCCTTTTTGGGGCCAATGCCGTCGATCTGCAGCAGGGAAGAGGAAAACGAGCTTTTTTTGTGCTTGGCGTGGTGGTAGGAAACGGCAAAACGGTGCACTTCTTCCTGAATGGAGGAGACCAGCGTAAACGCGCTGCGCTTGTAGTTGATCTCGATCTCACCGCCGGAGGTAGCAATGGCGCGTGTTCTGTGCTTGGAGTCTTTGACCATGCCAAAGACCGGTATGTCCAGGTTCATCTGCCGGATCACGGGCAGCACGGCGTGTACCTGTGCCGTTCCGCCGTCCAGCAGGATCAGGTCGGGCTTGATCGCAAAGGTGGAGTCGGTGCCCTGTTCCTCGCGGTAGTGCGTAAAACGGCGGGTCAGCACCTCTTGCATAGAGCCGACGTCGTTTTGCCCGTCGAATCCTTTGATGGAAAAGCGCTTGTAGGCTTTTTTCATCGGCCGGCCGTTGTGGAACACCACCATGCCGGCCACATTGTCGGCGCCGAACGTGTGTGAAATGTCGTAGCTTTCAATGTATTCGGGCGGACCGGGCAGATTTAAAAGGTCGGCCAGTTCGCTAAGCGCCTGGATCTCTTTGCCGAGTCGGCCCTGGTACTGGGCAATGTGTTCGTTCGCATTCGTTTTGCAAAGCGCCAAAATCGAGATCTGCGCGCCTTTTTGCGGGTGAAAAATCTCCACTTTTGCGCCGCGCTGCTTTTCCAGAAACTGCTGCAGCAGCTCTTCGTTTTCCACGTCGCCGTCTACCGTGATGCGCGGCGGCACCCGGTCGCGCATGGAGTAGTAGCGTTCGATCAGTTCGGCGCGCGTTTCGCCGTTATCCTCGGCAGCTTCCAAAATAAAGTGCTCGCTGTCCGTCAGGCGGTAGTTTTCAAAGCGCAGCACTTCAAAGCACATCTTTTTTGTACCAAAGGCCAGGGCGAAAACATCTTCTTCCTTAGCGGAGATCTTTACGACTTTTTGCTTTTCTTCAATGTTTTGAATGGCGCGGATACGGTCGCGCAGCTTGGCCGCCTCTTCAAACTGCAGGTTTTCCGCGCAGTCCTCCATGCGCTTTTGCATTTCCTTTACGGCCTTTACGCTGCCGCCCTTTATAAAAGTCACGGCATCGTCTACGTTCTTTTTGTACTCGGCCTGGCTGATGCGGCCGGCGCACGGCGCGCAGCAAAGGTCCATAAACCCGTTCAGGCACGGCCGCGACTTGTTGTAGTCACGCGGGAACTGTTTGCTGCAGCGCGGCAGTTTAAAAATTTTCAGCGTCTCTTCCACAGCCGTTTTTACGGAAAAGCCGGAGGTGTAGGGGCCAATGTAGGTCGCGCCGTCCTGGTCCATCCGCTTGCATTCCGAAATGCGCGGAAATTCGCCTTTTGTGATCTTGATGTAGTTGTAGCCCTTGTCGTCTTTCAGCAGAATGTTGTACTTCGGCCGGTGCTGTTTGATGAGCGAGCATTCAAGCACCAGCGCTTCAAATTCGCTGTCGCACAGGATATAGTCAAAATCATCTACATTTTCCACCATGCGGATGACTTTCAGTGTGTGGTTGGTGTGGCTGCCAAAGTAGGACGAAACACGGTTTTTCAGCGCTTTTGCCTTGCCGATGTAGATGATTTTTTTGTCTTTGTTTTTCATGATGTACACGCCCGGCTGCAGCGGGAGCGCCATCGCTTTTTTTCGCAGTTCTTTTTCAGTCATAGCATCTTCCTCGCTTTTATTTTAACATAGTTAAAAGATGTTTACAATTAAAAATTGACATCCTGCGCGCGCCGTTATATAATAAATTCAGTTTCTGGCTGCAAAAAATTTAACTTTTTTCAGGCAGAATGCACAACGAATAGGAGGAATTTTTGTGAGAAGCGACAAAATCACAAAGGGAATCAACGCCGCGCCGCAGCGTGCGCTGCTGCATGCGCTCGGCTTAACCGATGAAGAGATCGGCAAACCGCTGATCGGCATCGTCAGTTCGGCCAACGAGATCGTGCCGGGCCATATGAATATTGATAAGGTCGTGGAAGCTGTCAAACAGGGCGTGGCCATGGCCGGCGGCGTGCCGATCGTTTTTCCGGCGATCGCCGTCTGCGACGGTATTGCCATGGGGCACGAGGGCATGAAATATTCGCTCGTCACCCGTGAACTGATCGCCGACTCGACCGAGGCTATGGCAACGGCGCACCCGTTTGACGGTCTCGTCATGGTGCCGAACTGTGACAAAAACGTGCCGGGTCTTCTGATGGCGGCGGCGCGCATCAATATCCCGACCATTTTCGTTTCGGGCGGTCCGATGCTGGCCGGCGTGCACCACGGCTGTAAGATCAGCTATTCCAACGTTTCCGAGGCGGTCTCGCAGTACCGCACCGGCAAGATCAACGACGAACAGCTCGACGAATTTGAAAACAAAGCCTGCCCGACCTGCGGTTCCTGCTCCGGCATGTTCACGGCCAACAGCATGAACTGCCTGACCGAAGTGCTCGGCATGGGCCTTGCGGGCAACGGCACCATTCCGGCCGTTTACTCGGCACGTCTGCAGCTGGCCAAGCGCGCCGGCATGCAGGTGATGGAGCTTGTGAAAAAAGACCTGAAACCGCGCGATATCATGACGAAAGAGGCGTTTTTGAACGCGCTGACGATCGACATGGCGCTCGGCTGCTCCACCAACAGCATGCTGCACCTGCCTGCCATTGCGCATGAGTGCGGCATCACGCTTGACCTGGACGTGGCAAACGGCATTTCTGAAAAAACGCCGAATCTTTGCCACCTGGCGCCTGCCGGCAATCATTACATTGAAGAACTGAATGAGGCTGGCGGCATTTACGCCGTTATGCACGAGATCAGCAAACTCGGTCTGCTGCATACCGATCTGATGACCTGCACCGGCAAAACGGTCGCTGAAAATATTGAAGGCCATGAGATTTTGGACACCAACATCATCCGCCCTGTAACAGATCCGTTCAGCCCGACCGGCGGCATCGCCGTGCTCAAGGGCAACCTGGCGCCGGACGGCTCTGTGGTCAAGCGCTCTGCCGTTGCGCCCGAGATGATGCAGCACACCGGTAAAGCACGCGTATTTGACTGCGAGGAGGATGCGCTGAACGCGATTTATAACGGCAAGATCAACCCCGGCGAGGTCGTAGTCATTCGCTATGAGGGTCCGAAGGGCGGCCCGGGCATGCGTGAAATGCTCAACCCGACTTCGGCCATTATGGGCAGCGGTCTCGGCAACTGTGTTGCCCTGATCACGGACTGTCTCTTATACACATCTCCGAGCCCACGAGACACTGAGCGATC
>URDW01000078.1 GCA_900546735.1 uncultured Oscillospiraceae bacterium | reverse complement strand
GTGTATAAGAGACAGATTGTGCATTGCTTACCGGTTACTGTTCTTTGCCCACGGTAATCGTATTTTGTCCGCGGTGGCGGATCAAATATTGTGTTGTAAACGTGCCGTCGTTTTTAATATTGATCAAAACGCCGCCGCGCAGCGGCACAACGTAAATATTATGGTCACAGGAAAGACCATACGTTAAACGGATTCCCTGGTATTCCACAGAATAATTGTTCATGTGATCGTGCCCGGCAAAACAGCCTTTTGTGGAGCCGAGTTTGACCATTGTTTCAAACATCTGGTCATCGAAAACGGGACAGCCTTCTTTTTCAAACCGATAGCCCCAGATGCGATCGTCCGTGCCTTTTGCTGCATCATAACCGGCGCGGTATTCCTGCATGGGTACATGGAAAAAAGCCAGCGAAGGTACGACCTTTGTTTCGTCGCCGTTTACCTCTTTGGCAATCGATTTGATCGTGTTCTCATACCAGGTTACCTGATTGTCGTGAAAATGGTCATAACCGTCGTTTTCATTATCATAACTGTGGCTGTCCATCATAATCAGCGACATGAGCACGTTGCCGTCAGCATTTTTAACATTATAATAGTAATTTCCCATGCCATCGACCGTTTCGTCACCGCGTTCATAAATGCAACGCTCTAAAGATTCCAGATAATCGCTTAACTGCTGCTTATCGGCAATTTTTTCAGGGTCAAGCACTTCCCCTTCTTCATAAGCAATGTCCAGTCCTTCATGATTGCCGAATGTAAACGCCCATGGAATTTCAAAAGCTTCCATAAACGTGCAAAAAGTTTTAAAAGCTGTAAAATTCTCTTTTTCGCTGGTGACGTCACCCGTCACAATGATCATATCCGGATCAGAAGTTTCGACCATAGCCGTTATTGTTTTAAAAGCCTTGGCGTCCTTTTTTTCATCATTTAAAATATGTACATCTGTTACCTGAAGCACTTTAAAAGCCGTATCGTCCGCCTCCTGATAAGATTTTCCGTAAAATGTTACAAAGGCAAGTACAGAAACAACGATCAACACGATCGCAAGCAAAACACAAAGCAGCGCCTTTACCCATTTTTTCATTTTACCTTGTTTCGGCATTTTTACAACTCCCCTTTTCGCTGAAATCTGCAACAATAAAGTCAAACTGTTTCGGCACAGTCACCTCTGTTTCGTGGTAAAGCGCCAGGCGTATACCGCGGTAGAGTTCATCCAGAAAACGGTCCCCTTCCCGGAAATCCAGTAAAACAAGTCCCCCGTCATCCAGCAAAATGTGCTCTGCCTGTTTTGCATCGCCGGCTTTTAAATACGCCATCGAAAGGTACATGCGCAGTCTGGGACTGTTTTGAAGCGGTGCATGCAGTTGTTTGAATGCATCGATCAGCACGGTGTATGCGCCAAGGTTCAAGAGCAAAACAAAAATGCTTTCGGCAAGACTGTAATTTTCTGTACACATGCGCAGTGTTTTCTGCGCAAAATACGGACAGTTCCTGTCCTGAAGCTGATACAGGATAAACGTATAAAGATGGTTGTTTTTATAATTGCTTTCGAGCAAAATGCTTTCGGCACAATATACACGCGCTTTTTCAAAGTCGCGTCTGTCATAATGTAAAAGCGCTAACTGATACAAAACATCCCAGCGGCAGCACTCTTTTTTCTGTAAAAGCAGCGCTTCCATTTTCGGCCCATAGGCGAATGTCAGCTTGCCATCTGTTTCGTTTTGCAGCAAGGCCAGCCAGGGCTTTACATCGCTTTGCGGCAAAAATTCAAGCTGTGCCGGTATTTTGCCGCCGAGCATGCTGTTTAAATACCCAAAGCCACTGCCGGCGCGCACCAGCTTGCCCTTTTGCAGACAGATCGTGTTTGCAATGTCTTTCAGGCGCGCATCCAGACCGGCGCTGCCGCCGGCAGACAGCACCTGTGCCTGTACGGCATTTACAAATGTGTCATATGGCTGCTGCACGGCTGTTGCACCAATATCGGCCAGCGTATAGCACTCCACAAAGTGCCAGACGCATTTTGGCGGCATGGGCAGGCATTCATACTGTGTTTTTCCGAGGCCGGCCTGAATCTCCACATACGAGCCGGCTTGATCGGTCAGTATTTTCTGCCAGTGGTCAGAGCCTTTGCGGTGTCCCCAGCTGAAAAGCTTTCTGCCCTTTAAGTTGTGGCTGGAGTACTGCAAAAGCCCAAAGCCGTCAGCATCAACGTTTGCAATAAATTTGTCGGCCTTTGCATCAATGTCATAAAAATAATCGATCGTGTCGGGAATATTTTCCGGGTATGATACATCTACGCCTCCGTCGAACGGAATGCTGGATTTTTTGATGCCCATACCGTCAGAATTGTTGTAGGCGCGATTTGCATGAACGGCTATGCGACCGCCCTTATATTCCGGCGTTGCCATGTTGGACCACCAGTACATCGGCACGACTGTGGAATTTTGATTTTCAATGCGTACAGAACAGAGCAGCCGATCCCCTTCCAGCCAGAAGTCCATTTGGTAGTAAATTTCACGCACACGTTCAAATTCGTAAAAACGCAGCACCTCTTCCCCATTGCTGCCCTGCACAAACGCACAGTACATGGGTGAACAGGTAAACGGCGAATGTCCGATCAGGCCGCAGTTCCACTCTACACCGCCTGAGAACCAGGCATTGCGAATGCTGAGGTTGCGAAAACGGATCACATCGTTTGTGTACAGTACATCCCTGCCCCGCTTTTTGTCGTACAGCTTCCAGAGCCGTCCGCCAAAATCAGGCAAAAACTCGGCATACAGGCAGTCATTTTCCAGGACAGCCACTTGGATCTCGCGCTCAGACTCCTCAAAATACTCATTTTGCATTGTATAAGGGTAAGCCGTCTCACGCCAGCCGTAATCGATAAACAGACCTTCGTAATCGTCAATGACGGACTTAGCCTGGTGTGGCTGGCGCGCGCAGGTCAGTGCCGGCAGGTCGCTGATCTGCCCGAAAGAAGAGACACGGTATTTCTTTTTTTCAAGCCTTGGCATAGGAAGCGCCCTCCTGAATTTCATAGGTATTTTGGTCAAAATCAACGGTAACGGCTGTGCCGTCCTCAAATGTCGTTCTCTGGCGGCGTGTGGTGCCCAGGAATTCATGTTTGACCATCTTCTTGTCATAAAGATGCGCTTGCAGGTCGCAAAGCGGCCGAATGCGGTCAAATTCCTTTTGCAAAGCATTGTCGTCTAAAAGCTCTGCATCGGCAGTGCGGTTGTCGCTCCCGATTTTAACGACCGTTTCCCCAAACGGATGGATGTAGGGCATGCCGGCATGCATAGCGCAGTAAAGATCGACGTCTTCGCCTTTTGGAATACCCCAGTTGCCGTACCAGTTCCACGTGATCATAATGCAGTCGTGAAAAACAAGGCTCGCAAGCGGCACCGGAATGCCGACTGCCTGCCCGTTTTCCTGCGGACGCAGCGTGAACGGACCGTGGTGCACCAGTGCAATATGGTTTAAAAGCTGCATAGCCGGCTCTTCCGAAGACATAATGAGCCCCTGAGCATTCAGCATATCAAAGCATTCGGCGTGGTATCGTATGCTTTCTTCCCGTGTGACTTTATGCTGCGGATGAAAACACTCATCGCCGGGCACGACGGAAAATACATCCAGATAGGCGCCCTGCACATCAATACCATGCGCTTTCAGCTCATCATATGTTTTTTTGACAAATGCCGGCGCTTGGGATGCGCACAAAAACGTATGTTCGCCGCCGTCCCATATAGAGCAGTACGGGTGCGTGCCGTCGATTTTGGTTACAGCCTTTTCCCGGTCAAAGACAGGGCTGGTGTAATAAAAATCGCGGTACTGGTCATGCAGGGCAAAAATGTAGCCTGCCTGGCGGCAAGTGTCGGCAAAAAGCTTCAGCCCTTCCCATCCGCCAGCCTGCGGGCAAGGCGGTAAGATATAAGGGTGGTTGTTGTCATAACCCTGCTCTCCCCAGCCGTCAGTATGGACATAAAGCTTTTCCAGTCCCAGTGCTTTCATCTTTTGCATCTGCTCTGCCCGCTTTTCAAACGTTGCACAAAGCAGGGTGTTCTGGCCATTTTTGTCGTAAAACTTAGATGCTTTTTGCACCTGAGAGTAAATTTTGTGGTGCAGCACCGGCGCGCCGATCAAATTTTTAATGTTCGGGTTCTTTTTGATCTTTTCGCTCAGCGTGATGAGCCGGCCGGTTTCGTCAAGATAACTGCGGTAGTCATGCGCAACGGTGTTATAGTCGCAGGTATCGTGAAATATGTAACGAATTTTCCTTGTGTAAGACAGTTTGCCAAGCGAGGAGGACCAGTGCACGGAATTCACAAAGCTGGAGCGCCGGCCAAAGGATGAAAACATGCAGGCGTCATAAGGTGTTTCGACGATCGCAGTAAAGCCGTGACCATCACAGACACGCCCCCAGATCGGCATATAGCAGTCGCCTGTGTTGATCTTGCGCAGATAGTGCGCAAAGCCGAATGTGGAAAGGAAGTTCTGCTTATACCCGTCCGGCAGCAAAAAGCCCTGGCGCATCGCATCTACATGATATGCGTTTTTGCAGCGTTTTTTGGTGTTGAACGGCGCCGGGAAATATACGGCCTGTATACTGTAATCCGTTTCATTTTCCGCGCGCAGTGCAAACTCCACTGTGTCTGTTCCGGTGATCTTGGCCGTTAAAATAAGTGTAAAATCCAGCTTTTGGCCAAAGGCAACAAAATCGCTCAGATAGGCAGTGATCTTGTCGTCGCCGTATTCAAAGCGTTTTTGCAGCGCGCTAAAAAGCGGCCGGTATGTACTGATGTATTTTTTGCCTGCCTTTTTACGCAGAATGATGTATGGCCGGCGGCCGTCGCTGACCCAGGAAAAACCGTTATGCAAAATCTCGTAGTCACCAGTCAGCTCATTTTGCCTTAATATAATGTTGCTTTTTTTCATTACTCTACCTCAATTTTAAAACACAGCGGCATCTTTTGCGCTGCTTTTTCAGCAAGCTGAATCTCCAGACCGCGTTTTGTTTGCTTATACTGTGAAATCTTATTGCCGGCAAGAACGCGGATATTTTTGATCACGCAGTGGAACGTATCCATCGTGTCTGCCAGCGTTTTGATGCAAAAGCGGCTTTTGCCGTAGGGTTTTAAGGAAAACGCATACACAACGCCGGTCTTATATGTAAAGCGAAAGTCTTTTGCGGTGTAGTGAAAATGCTCGGTAAAGGAAGCGCCCTTTTGTTTTTTTCCCTCTCCGAAGACTTTGTAGGGCTCGGTGCACCAAATCGCTTCCCCATTCGTTTTTGTCCAGTTTCCAAGCTCTAAGATAATGTCTTGTTCCTGTTTACAAAAAGTACCGTCTGCTTTTGGGCCAAGATTTAATACGAAACAGCCGTTTTTGGAAATAACATCCAGGAAATTACAGGCGATCACTTCCGGCTTTTTAAAATGGTTTGTTGTGCAGTAACTCCAGGCGTTGTAGGCAGTTGAAGTCTCCCCTTGCCAGATGTAGGGACTGATTCCGGCCAGCTGCCCGCGTTCGCGGTCGAAAATGGCACAGTTGTACATGACTGCATCTGACTTGTAATAAACACAGACTTCTTTTCCCCACTCTAATGACCGGTTATAATAATAGGCCAGAAACTTTTTCATATATGGCCGAAACGCTTTGTAAGAGACCCACCAGTCAAAGAAGAGTGACGCCGGCTGGCAACGGTCGATCAGGTCACAGGAGGAAACAAGCCAGTCCTCCAGCCACCACGCTTCCGGTTCGATGCCGTGCTCCTGCTTTAAAAGCGTATAGAGATTGTTCGCTTTATGCACATTTTGACACGGGCCGTAAAACGACCGGTAAGCATCATTTTGTGTTTCGTTTGGGTAACCAACGGTTTTGCCGCCGTTTAAAAACCAGTAGTGCTCGGCACGGTGGCTGGACGTGGAAAAAATAAGCCCGTTTTCATCACAGGCCTTTTTCAGTTCGCCCAGCACATCGCGCTTTGGCCCCATATTCACCGAAGTCCATTCGCTGAGGTCGCTGTCGTACATTTTAAAGCCGTCATGATGTTCACCGACGGGCATCAAAAATTTGGCGCCGCTGGATTTGACCAGTTTGACCCACTCTTCGGCACTAAACTTTTCCGCCTTAAACATAGGAATGAAATCGCGGTAATTGAAATTTTTGCCGTATTTGCGCAAATGGTGCCAGTGTACCGGATTTCCCTTGTAGTACATCAGCCGGCAGTACCATTCACTGAAATAAGCCGGCACACTGTAAATGCCCCAATGGATAAAAATGCCGAATTTTGCCTCTTTGTACCACTGCGGCACCGGATAGGCAGCCAGACTTAGCCAGTCCGGCTTATAAACGCCCTGATCGTTTACCGCGTCGATACGGCGCAGGTATGCCTGCTTTTGTTCAGCTGTCATTTTTCTTGATCACCCGCACATTCGTACAGTCAGACTGCTTGATGATTTTTGAAGAATTGTAGCGGTTGCCTTTCAACAAAATATTGTCTGTAGATTTGGCCTGCACACAGTAACCGCTGTATTTTTGAAAGACATTGTGGGAAACTTCAATGTTTTTGTGCACCGGACCTTTGTGGACGGTGTTTTCCGGCTTGATCAAAACCGGTGTTTGTCCGCAGTAATCAAAAGTATTGTTCAAAATCCGCACATTGCGGCACATGCCGCTTTCGTACCAGCTTTTGGCATCGTCCGAAAGCAGAATGCCGCTCATCGTTGTTGAAATAAAACGGTTGTTTTCAATCAGCACGTCTCCTCTGGTCGTCAGCAATAAACCGCGCGTGATGATACGCGTAAGGGTATTGTTGCGAAAAACTACGTCAGGGCAGGCACTGATGTCTTCGATAACCGCACCGGCCGGTGCGCGACCCGGTGTGTCAACGGTGATTTGCAGTTCATATTCATTCAGCAGTTTTGATGACGTAATGGTCGCTTTTCCTGTTTCCAACATAGACTTTGGATCTATAAAAGCGACCGTATCGCCGGTACGCAGGGGGTTGAAACCATGCGTTTGCGGGTGCATATAGCGCAGTGTCAGCTGACTGCCGTCATTCTTTACAATTTTATAATGCACACCGTGCACGTTCATGCAGTCGTCGCCGGCGCCGTCAAATAAATTGTTTTCTGCCGTAAATCTGCCGCGGCACATACAGACCTGGATGAAATCAGCAACAGAAGCCATTTTCCGCGCCGAACCTTTTTCGGGCGCAAATTCACAGCCGCGCATGGCAATATTTTCACTGTCCTGTGCGACGAGCGCCAGCGAGTAATTGAAACGCTGGCGGATGTTTTCCAGAACAACGTTTTCACTGCGGTCTATAAAAATGCCGGCAAACTGGCGGCGAACGTCAAAAATATGGTAGCAGTCGCCCTTTCTAAACCGCAATGTGTTTGTAAAATGTACGCGAATACACCGGCCGGCACGCTGCGTGATTTTCAAAGCGCCGAACAGAGGATGCGACACACGCTGGATCTTTTCCGGTGTTTTGGCGCGGATAAGACCGATCCAAAACGCGTTCGGTGCATTTTTATCTGCTGCGACCGTATAATTCCAGCCGTAAAAGTACAGCTTGTTGTTTTGAATTCTATACTGCGTGTCGCGGTCGATTTCAAAATCCACATAAAATGGTGTTACCCGTAAAACCTCCAGTATGTGCATATCCGGGTGCGCATGACGGATCTCAAAGTTTTTTAAAGTAATGTTCTGACAACATACCACGGCCGCATTCGTCACTTTGCCGTCTATGACAAAAGAAGCGCCGCCGTCAAAAGTCAAATCTTTCATGTCGCCAAAATAAAACGGCACGCCGTTTATATGAGGTGTTTCATCTGGCGAAAATTCACTGTCCCCTACCGTATTGGTGATATGGAGCATGTATTTGCGGCATTTTTCGCTGTCGATATAATAGGTGCCCTTTTCAAAACAAATTGTTTTTTTACCGGGCTCCTTTTTTGCCGCGTCGATTAAATTGTAGAGCTGTGCCGTAATTTCCTGCTCCGGGCAGATACCATGATCGCTTGCTTTTAGGATTTTCATATTTAGTCCTCCAGCATATTTTTTATGATTTGCGGTTGCGGCAGTGTTTGAAAGCTGTAAAACTTTTGCGCGTTACCACATAAAAACAGACGTTTTTCATCTTTTGTAAATTCTGAAGACTTTAAAATGAAATCAAAGCTCATTTTATAGGTGATTTCCACCATGGTACGCGGATAATCACTACCCCACATCAGTTTTTCTATGCCGCAGATCTCGGCAGCTTCGCGAATAGCCCGAAGCGCACCGGGATAAGGATAAAACTCTTTATGAAACAGCCAGGTAATGCCGCCGCTTTCCACAAAAACGTTTTTGTGCCGGGCAAGCCGGATCTGTGCCTGCCAATTTGGCGTTGTGACCATGCCGAAATGACCGATCGCAATACGCAGTGTCGGAAATTGCCGGATCATCTCCAAAAGAGAGGCTGTTTGCCGGTCGCCGTCTGCCATATCGATCGAAACGAATTTGCCGGCATGCGCTGCAGCCGCAAATACACCTGCATGCTTAGTCAGATCCTGTTCAGACAAACGGCCGCCGCACAGCTTGATGCCGTCAACACCGTCAAGTGTGTACGCCTGCCCTTCTTCATACAAACTACATACACGAAAACGGTCGGGGTACTGCTGCCTGACTGAACATAAGTATGCGTCCTGGTTGCCATCGATCTCTTCCTGCGTGATCACAGCGCCGCTGACACCGGCGTAATCCATGTTTGCAAGCAGCATTTCGGCCGTGTTCTCACAGTTCAGCATATAAGGCGGCATCATTTGGCGCACTTCACCGCCGAAGTCACTGCGTCCGTTTTCCAGCGGTCTGACCGCGCGGCCGTCTACACGACCATGCTGCGGTTTCCACAAATGCGCATGTGCATCGATTATCATCATGGTTTCATCCTCATTGCATCATAATGAATCAGTCTTCTATGCTCCAGGCGACCGCCGCGCGCATACCGCCGCGCTGCACGCGTTCCACTGTCCTGCCGACCGGCTCGAGCAGCCCGGTCAGATCCGTTCCCCAAAGCGACGTGTCGCCCAAGATCTCGGCCAGGCTGCCGCCTCGGATCTTTTCAATGCAGACAGGTACGTCGGAAACGGAATGATTTTTATAATATTCAAGCAAAGCGGCAAACGACAAAATAAGCGTTTTCGGCAGCGGCATGCCGCTGCTTTGTATTTCCAGCAAAGTCGGCAGAACCCGCGCCGCAAATTTGCTGACCGAGTTTAAAGCAATGGATTGCAAACGGTGCTTTATGTACGGGTTGGCAAAACGGCTTAGCACGGAAGAAGCAAAATCCAAATTTTCCTGTGTTTCCCCAAGCACCGGCAAAATCCCATTATAAAGGCAGCGGCGGATATATACGCTGAACTGCACGTCTTCCATGCCTGTCTCTTATACACATCTCCGAGCCCACGAGACACTGAGCGATCTC
>URDW01000077.1 GCA_900546735.1 uncultured Oscillospiraceae bacterium | reverse complement strand
ATTCAAATCGCGTCCCAACAAGCCGCACCCGCTGTTTCGCGGTTTTGTAACAGCGGCGGCTGAGCGGCACGCCAAGAAAGAAAAGGAAGCGTAAAATGAAAGTACTGCTTGTAAACGGTTCGCCCCACGAAAAGGGCTGCACCTACACCGCCCTGCGCGAAGTGGCCGGCGAACTGGAACGCCTGGGCGTGGAAAGCGAGATCCTTTGGCTGGGCGCGTCGCCCGTGGCCGACTGCAAAGACTGCGGCGCCTGCCGCAAGCTGAAAAAATGCGTGATAGACGACAAGGTAAACGAAGTGCTGGAGAGAGCCGACACCATAGACGGTTTTGTGTTCGGTTCGCCCGTTTACTATGCCACCGCGTCGGGCCAGCTGCTTTCGTTTATGGACCGACTGTTTTTCGCCGGTTCCAGAAAGCTGCGCAAAAAGCCGGCTGCCGCCGTTGTGTCGTGCCGCCGGGGCGGCGCTTCGGCCGCGTTCGACACCATCAACAAATACTTTATGATGAGCTCTATGCCGGTCGTGACCTCGCAGTACTGGAACCAGGTGCACGGCTTTAAACCCGAAGAAGTCCTGCAGGACACCGAGGGCCTGCAGACGATGCGCACACTGGCCAAAAACATGGCCTGGCTTTTGCAGTGCATTGACGCCGGGCGCAAAGCCGGTGTGGAAGAACCGCAGTACGAGCGCACCGTGCTGACCAATTTTATAAGATAACCGTTGAAACGGCTCCTGCGGGAGCCGTTTTTTCATGCAAACTTGGCCTTTTTATGGCCATGCGCCAAAAGAAAGTCTATTTTTTGTACACAAGCCTATTTTTTTAGAAAAAGGCTTGCAATTTACCAAAAAACGGCTATAATAAACATTAGCACTCAAGGCATTAGAGTGCTAATATCGAAGAGGTGAGCAAAATGGCGACAAAGCAATTCAAAGCAGAATCGAAAAAGCTGCTGGATATGATGATCCATTCCATTTACACAAACAAAGAGATTTTTTTGCGTGAGCTGATCTCCAACGCGTCAGACGCGCTGGACAAGCTCTATTACCGTTCGCTGACCGACACATCGGTCGGCCTAAACCGCGACGAATTTGTGATTCAGATCAAGCCCGACAAAGAGGCGCGCACACTGACGATCAGCGACAACGGCTGCGGTATGGACGCTAAGGAACTGGAGCAGAACCTGGGCACCATTGCCAAGAGCGGCTCGCTGCAATTTAAAAAAGAAGCTGAGAAAAAGGACGATGTGGACATCATCGGCCAGTTCGGCGTAGGTTTTTATTCGGCATTTATGGTAGCCGACGAGGTCACGGTGATCAGCCGCCCCTACGGCAGCGACGAGGCCAGCAAATGGCACTCCAAAGGCGTTTCCGGCTACACGGTGGAGCCGTGCGAAAAAGACAGCTTCGGCACCGACATCATCCTGCACCTGAAAGAGGATGACGAAGAAAACCACTACAGCGACTATCTGGACACCTACACGCTGAAATCGCTTGTGAAAAAATATTCCGACTACATCCGCCACCCGATCAAAATGGATGTGGAAGTCACCCGCCAAAAACCGAAAGAGGGCGGCGAGGACGGCGAGACCGAGACGGAGACTGTGGTGGAGAACCAGACCCTGAACTCCATGGTGCCGATCTGGAAAAAACACAAAAACGAAGTGTCCGACGAGGAGTACAACAGCTTTTACAGCGAAAAATTCTTCGACTACGAAAAGCCGGCGCGCGTTATCCCCACCCAGGTGGAGGGTACCGTCAACTACAGCGCGCTGCTGTACATCCCGTCGCACGCGCCTTATGACTTTTACACCAAAGAGTACGAAAAGGGTCTGGCGCTGTATTCCAGCGGCGTCATGATCATGGAAAAGTGCGCCGATCTGCTGCCCGACTACTTCAGCTTTGTAAAGGGCCTGGTGGACAGCGAGGATCTTTCGCTGAACATCTCGCGCGAGATGCTGCAAAAGGACGCGCAGGTCAAGCGCATTGCGAAAAGCATTGAAAAGAAAATCAAATCCGAACTGGAAAAAATGCTCAAAAACGACCGTGAGACGTACGAAAAGGTCTACAAGGCGTTTGGCCGCAACCTGAAGTTCGGCCTGTACAGCGACTACGGCATGCACCGCGAAACACTGGAAAACCTTGTGATGTTCTACTCTTCCAGCGAAAAGAAAAACGTGACGCTCGGCGAATATGTGGAGCGCATGCAGGAGAGGCAGGACGCCATTTACTACGCCTGCGGCGAGACGCCCGAAAAGATCATGATGCTGCCCCAGGTGGCCGCGGTGATCGACAAGGGCTACGAGGTACTGTGCTGCACCGAAGACGTGGACGAGTTCTGCCTGAAGATGCTGATGCAGTACAAAGAAAAGAAGTTCGCAAACGTCTGCGCCGACAAGATCGACCTGGACACAGACGAGGAAAAAGAAGCGCTGAAGCAGGCCAACGAGCAGGCGAAGCCGCTGTTTGACGCCATGAAAGAAACGCTGGGCGACGCCGTTGCCGCCGTGCGCTTTACGAACCGGCTGAAAGACCACCCGGTCTGCCTGTCGAGCGAGGGCGAGATCTCCATTGAAATGGAGAAAGTACTCAACCGCATGCCGGGCAGCGACGAAAAGGTCAAGGCGCAGGTCGCCCTGGAGATCAACAAAGACCACCCGGTGGCCGAAAAGCTGCAGAGTCTGCTCGACAGCGGTAACAAAGATACGCTTTCGACCTACACAAAACTGCTTTTCGACCAGGCCCGTCTGATCGAAGGGCTACCGGTCGAAGACCCGCTGGAGTTTTCCAAAGCCATCTGCAACCTGATGTAAACAACACAAAACCAGAAACCGCTGCGCCATACAACGGCCGCAGCGGTTTTTATATTGCCGCGCGTTGACAAAAAAGCCAATTTTCGGTATTATGTAAAAAGAAATTTCAGCAGAATACCGAGGTGGTTTTCATGAAAAAAATGATCAGCCTTTGTACCGCGCTGGTACTGCTGGCCGTTTCGCTTTGCAGCTGCGCGCCGGCAGAACCGGTTTCCGCGCGTGCCGGCGCGACCGAAGGCGTCGTCACATCCGCCGGCACGGTGGCACGGCTTTCGGTGCACGACCCCTCCATTACAAAATCGAAGAGCGGCGAATACTATGTGTTCGGTTCGCACATCGCCGTGGGCAAAAGCAGTGATCTGCTCAACTGGAGCGAGGTCTACAACGGCGTGGGCGACGACAACCGCATTCTGGTACCCGAGGGCAGCACCCTGCGTGAGGTGCTGGCTGAACCGCTGGCCTGGACCGATGCGTACCAGACCGTGCAGGACTACGACGAAGAAAGCTGGGAGACGAACGTTTGGGCGCCCGACGTGATCTATAACGAAGCGATGGGCAAATACTGCTACTACGCCTGTTCTTCCGTTTGGGGCACGACCGCCTCTGTTATTTGGATGGCCACAAGCGACAACATTGAGGGCCCCTACGAATACGCCGGCGCACTCACCTACTCCGGCTTCAACAAAAAAACAAAGCCCCTGACCGACAACGCCAAGGACGCCTGCCACTACAGCTACACGAACCTGGGCGCGCTGATCGAAAACGGCACGTTCACCAAAGACGAGGTGGAGGCGCAGCCGTGGTTTGACGACAACGGCAGCTACGACTGCACCTACGGCATGTACCCGAACTGCATTGACCCGACCGTATTTTACGACGAGCAGGGCAATTTGTGGATGACCTACGGCTCGTTTTCCGGCGGCATTTACATTTTACCGCTTGTGGAAGAGACCGGCATGCCCGACTACGCCGCCATGCGCGCGTCGGACGGGTACGACATTTATTTTGGCAAGCAGCTGACCAAAACGAACGAGGAGACGGCCGGCACCGGCGAAGGGCCGTTCATCTTCTACGACGGCGAATATTACTATCTGCTGCTCAGCTACGGCGGGCTGGCCGCGCTCGGCGGCTACAACATCCGCCTGTACCGCAGCGAAACGCCCGACGGCGACTACACCGACGCGGCCGGCAGCAGCGCGCTGGAAATGAAAAACACCGGACTGAAGCTTTTTGGCAACTACCAGCTGCCGGGCAGCAAATACGCCTGCCTGTCCGGCGGGCACTGCTCTGCCCTGGTCGATGACGACGGCAAAGTCTACCTGGTGTACCACACGCGCTTTAACGACGGCGAGGGCAATTTCCACTGCGTGCAGGTGCACCAGATGTATAAAACAGCCGACGGCTGGTACACAGTGCTGCCCCGCGCCTACAGCGGCGAGACCGTTTCTGAAAACGGCTATTCGCGCACCGACATTGCCGGCACCTATGCGCTGGTGCAGCACGGCAGCATCACCGTGAAATGCGCGGACGAAAGCGACTGGAGCCGCGTGCAGGACATCATTGCCCCGACCATTACCATCACCTTAAATGACGACGGCACGGTCACCGGTTTTTCACCGGCCGTCTTTGAAGCAAACCGTATTCTTATTCAGGAAACTGCATTACTGACCGCCAGCTGGCAGGTGCAGCACGGCACGCCTAACATTACGCTTGATTTCGGCGGCACGAAATACACCGGCGTGCTTTGCATGCAGCCCTCCGCCGGCAGCGAAACCAGCGACATGGCCATGGCCATCAGCGTAAAAGCAGACGACAACAGCACCATCTGGGCCGTACGCACCGGGTGAAAAGCAAATAGTATTACACAACAACGACCTGCCCGAAATTCGGGCAGGTCGTTTTCACTTTATTCAGAAGCGCGCCGCTTTAAAAGAAACGCACACGCCGCAAAGGACAGGCAAAACACCAGCAGCAAATACCACAGGTTTTGCAAACGCAGACCGCCGTTTTGCAGCAGCAAAAAGCCCCAGGTGCCGGGAAAGAGCCTGCCGAGCGTTTGCAAAACGCCGGGCAGCATTTCGGCCGGGAACATGATGCCCGAAAGCATAATGGACGGCAAAAACACCAGCTGTGCCGCCATGGTCAGCTTGGCCTGACTTTTCAGAACAAGCCCCAGCACACAGCCGATGCCAAGCGACGCGGCGATGTAAACGGCAAGCGACGCGAAAAACGCCGGCAGATCGGCCGGCAAAGCCGCATCAAACAAAACCGGCGCAAGCAGGACGAGCAAAATGCACATGAGCAGCAGATGCAAAAAAGCCGACAAGAACATGGCCGCCACACCAAAAAGCATCGGCACACCGTTTGCGCGGTAGACCTTTTTCACATCGCCGCCGTACGTCTCCAAAATAGACGGCGGCAGGCCGATAAACGCGCCCATAGACACGCCCATTACGACCATGGACTGAATCAGCGTCTGCCGCATCTGCGGCATGACCGAGGTGAAAATGCCGCCCATCAGAAAAAAGAAAAGCAGCGGCACCACATAGCAGGTGACCAACAGCGAACGGCTGCGAATATCCAGCCGCCACTGCAAAAGCGTGCCGTACAAAAATGCGCTCATACGTCTTTCCTCCCCGCAAATTCCAAAAAATGCTCCTCCAGCGTGCCGCGCCCGACACGGATATCTGCGATCTGCACGCCGCTGCGCCGATATTTTTCCAGCAAAACAAGCAGCGTTTCACCGATGTTTTCCGTTTCAAAAGTCTCTGCGCCGCAGTCCGTCTGTACAAAGACCCGGTACTTTCTGCCGACCTTTTGCGTCAATTCAGCCGGCGTGCCGCAAAATACGATCTTGCCGCCGTCGAGTATTGCAATGCGGTCGCAGAGCTCCTCTACCTCGGCCATGTCGTGACTGGCCAGCACAATGGTCTTGCCCTGCATTTTCAGGCGCCGGATCAGGCCGTGCAGTGCCTGCCGCCCCTCTACATCCAGCCCGGCAGCCGGTTCATCCAAAAACAAAATCTGCGGGTCTGCACTCAGGGCAAGCGCGAGGTGCAGCCGCCTTTTCTGCCCGGTAGAGAGCGAAGCGTACTGCTTTTTCGCCAGTTCGGCAATGCCAAGCGCATCCAAAACAGCTGGGTCGGGCCGCCGCTTATTCCACACGGCAAACAGGCGCACGGCCTCGAGCGGCCGGATATGCGCCGGCAGCGCAGACGACTGCAGCTGAATACCCACCCGGCCGTGCAGATGCACCGTGCCGCGGTCATACGGACGAAGCCCCTCTATACATTCGAGCGCCGTGGTTTTGCCAGCGCCGTTCACGCCGAGCAGGGCAAAAATCTCTCCCGTATGGACAGACAATTCTACACCTTTTAAAACCTCGTGCGCGCCGTAGCTTTTGCACAGGCCGTTCACGGTGATCGCAATGCTCATTTTGTTCCCTCCCCAAACGGGTCAACACCCAGATTGGAAAAATAGATCTCCAGCGCCGGGCCGATATAAGCGTTGACGGCCGCCTGCTTCTCGGCCCATGCGCCGTCCCCGACAGCGCCCAGCTTCGCCAGTTTGGGCAGCAAAGTCATATCACCGCCGGTAAAGCGCATGACCATGCCCCAGAATTCCCCAACAAGCTTCTGACACTGTGCACTGCTTTGCGGAACACCGGCTTTTTGCAAAGAAAAAATTTCATCGCTCAGTTCAGAAAAACGGCGGATAAACGCCAGGCCGCTTTCGGCGTCGAACTGCGTGCGGATATGCTCAAGCATGTCGTCATCAAAATGCTTGATCAAAAAGTAAAATTCGTTTTTTATCTGCAGATTGACGATAATGTCGGCGTACTTTTTAAAATCGACCGTCTGCATCTGCAGCACTTCCCCACGCAGCTGTTCGGTTGCCTGCAGCGCATCTGTCAGCTGCTCGATTTTCTGGCGCAGCGTGTCGGCCTGCTCGCCGAGCGCCGCCGCCACATCCTGCGGCGTGTCGAGCGGCATCAGACGTTCTTGAATATCCTCCAGCGAAAAGCCCAGCGACTTCAGCGACAAAATCTGGTGCAGACGGATCAGATCGCGGTCGCTGTAAAGCCGGCGGCCGCCCGCGCTGTGCGCTGACGGCGGCAAAAGCCCTGCCTTGTCGTAATACTGCAGCGTACGCACCGTAACGCCCATTTTCTTTGCCGCCTCGCCGGCCGTCATGTACCCGGGCGGAATTGCTCTGTATTTGTCCACCTTATGCACCTCCTGTACTTATTATAATTCATGACGCGGCGTCACAAGCAAGCCTTTTTTAAAAAATAATAATTCCCGGTGTCTGCAAACACCGGGTCAAATAAAAGCGAAGCATTTTGTCCTATTCTTTTTTGTTTACCATACTACCGGCAGCGCCGCGCTTTGTCTTGCGCCGACCCCCGCTTTTCCCGCACAATACTGCGAATATGTGAGCCCAGCCACAGCAGACCACTGAACTTTTGTGCAGCGGCTTTGCTTAAGTAAAATATTCTTCATGCTTTTTTATGGTAAATTTTCGTAATGACGGTACCCAAAACAACAGATAGAAATATTATTATAGGTATTATGATACCAAGAATGTTTACAGCAACTTGCAGCGAGGGTAAAAAGCAATACAGTACTGCTACAAAAATACCGATATATTCTGGCAGTAAATTCAAGCGGTATGCCCATAGCAGAATAATCGTTATTTGTTTTTTTTGCGAATGTTCTACCAATTTTGCTTTTTGCTTCTTGTTTTCAGTTGAAACATTGGCAGAACTGCATACAGCACGCCAAATTGCTTGACGCCCAATCAAAGCAATGCATAAAAAGAGTATGAATATAACAACAGATAAAATGGGCGAATTTGGTGTAGCTTTATTCTGGTTACCATTTACATGTAGATAGTTGATTGCATTCAGAATTTGATTAATGAATTCCTGATTTTCAGAAGAACTATATGCATAAATAGCTGTATTTTTTAGATAAATAGCCACAGAATACTGTCCGCCTGCATTTAATGTATATGTGCCATAACCCAACTTTCCATATTCTGTTTCTTTATTTGGATAGGAATAATGGCGGGCATGTATATTGCTGTACGCCTGTTGATAAACACGTCTGGGACTTTTGTCATTGTTAAAAACGTAAAATTCAAAGTGTAAATCGTTTTTTTCAACAATAGTGCAATTCTCTAATCCAGAATCAGGGAGTTGGCTCAACGCTCTCTTTGTGCAATCTACAGGCTGCAAGCCGTATTGAATCAGAACGGACTGCATTACGTCTGTCGAAACGGGTGTCGGTACATTTGAAGAATAATAAGTGATTACACCGATAATCAAGCCGATAAGTACAAATAAAAATATTATAAGTGGCATGCACTTCTTCATTTTTTTCTTCATCATTATACCACCTGTTCAAACCATACAATATATTTTGTAGATGTATTGCTTGCGGAGAGCGTATTGTATTCGCTCTCCGCAATTTTATTTTATGTTATTGTAAACTCTTTTGTATACGTTGTAGAAAATCCTGTCGAGTCAAAAATCTGTACCACTACTTCATAGTTCCCTGTACTTTCTGGTGTCCAGGCGCAGAAATTTGACAAGGTCTGGTTATCAGAACAACACAGTTCATCCTCTTTTAAATGCCCTTAATAAAACAGGCGTTGTGGCACAGGTCATATATGGGTCAGAGTACTTTTTAACATAGCGGAAAGATTTATTTTCGGGTCAGCTTGCGGGCAATGCCGGCGAAAGTCATGAATAAACTTTGCGTGTGGAATTTTTGCTTTTCGGCATTTTCTTCTCCTGTGCTTGTCCGTTATTTCAAGCCGTTAAACGCCGCTTGAAACGCCCTGCGGCGCGCCGGGTGCCTGTACAAAGGCCACCAGCTGTGTACGCGAAGACGACGCGATTTTTTCCTGCGCGGCGCCGAGCACTTCCGCCGCATCTTCCGGCAGCTGCGCGGCCGTCACATTTTCAGCCAGTATGCCGTAAAAGCAGATTTGGCGGGTCTTCTCTGAAACCGTAAGAGAAGCATCCTGCAAAACACTTTGCACATCCGCTTCTGCCTGTGCAGAAAAGCGCGCCCAGGCATCTGCAAACGTGTCGGCATCTTCCCAAAAGAATTGCGTGGAATATTTCAGATCGATCTTTGTGATCTCCTCAATGGCGATCGCCAAAATGTAGCGGTCAAGCGAGCCATAAGCGGCTGCATTTTTTTGCAGAACGCAAAGCGCGTCCAATGCGCCCGGCCCCATGGCGACCAGCTTGTCATACTCTTCGTTATCCAAAGTGTAGTCATAGGGATTCGCACTCATATAAAGCGGCTGACCGTTCACCGTGTACGCGCCCGGCGTCTTTTTGCTTGCCTCGGTACGGTAATGCACCTCATCTATCAGCCGGTCTGTTTGCGCTTTCACCGTCTCCATCGCCTCAGGCTGCGTGGTTTGCGGCGCGGAAGGAGCCAGCTGTGGCTCCATTTGCGCGGTTTTATTGGAACGGGAACAACCGACCGCCGCCAGAAGCACGACAAGCAAACCGGCCAGCCATATCGTCCAGCATTTTCTTTTTTGGTTCATGATGATGCCCGCCTCCAAGAATTATTTATTATTTTTTGATTTTTCATATTCTTCTACTGCTTTTTTATACTGTTCTTCCCCTTGAAGAATTTGATTTTCTCCTTCTGATAATGCTTTTTCTGATTGTTCTATAAAGGTATTAAACTCATTCTTTTTATCTTCTAGTTCCTTTTCCCCTGTTGTTAATTGATTTTTTCCTGAAGCTATTTTCTCTTCTGCTTCCTTTATTTTATCCTCATAAAGCTTTTTATTTTTTTCATATTCA
>URDW01000076.1 GCA_900546735.1 uncultured Oscillospiraceae bacterium | reverse complement strand
GCTTTATTTTCTTTAGAGTGCAAGATGCTTTTCTGCTTGAGAAAAATAGCAGTCTGTTTTTCAAAATTTTTTCTACGCGCGGTCCAACCGGCTTTTTCGACAGTCTCAAAGCCCTCCGGCCGGAGGGCTTTGAATAAGTTTGTTTTAATCGATGCGTTCCACCACAAAGCTGTAGCGAAGCGGTGAAAACGGCTTCAGCCGGATCTTATAAGGCGCCTCGGTCAGCGGACCGCAGCTGCCGCTGCCGCTGCCGCGCACAAAACCGTCCACGCAAAGCGTGGTCAGCGCGCGGTCCGGCACATCCTCAATATGGCCGGCATGCGCATAGTCGCTGTACAGCTTGTGCGACAAGCTCAGGTAGATCGGCCGGCTGCCGGCAGAAACACGAAACGCTGCCGCGCTGCCGCGAATTTCCGCAAAACGCACATCGCAGCGGTTGCCGCTGTCCTGCGGTTTGATATATTCGTAGCCAAAGCGGCTGACTGTGGCGTCGTAAATGCCAAGCGGCGCATGCACCCTGAAATCGTCGTAATTTTCCTCCGGCCCGGCGCCCCAGTAGCGTACCTGTTCGGCCGAAACCGGCAGTTCGGCGCGCAGGCCGAACCTGGGCAGCACAAGCGGCAGCGGGCACACGCGCGAAAGCGACGCCGCAACTTTCAACCGGCCGGCACCGTCGAGCGCATAGGTCACCTTGGCGCGCGCCAGCACAAAAATGCCGCGCGTTACAATGTTAAAGACCGACACGACCGTTTTTCCGTGCCGGCGGCACGAGGCGCACACGGCCTTAGCCTGGTGCAGACCGATCACATTCCAGTAAATCTGCAGATAGCGGTCGTTGTCGATAGCCGGGCGGAACACACCGGGCACGAACCCGGCCTGACCAAGCGGCGACGAGTTGAAAAACGCTGCGCCGTTTGCCTGGTAGCTGGTCAGCAGACCCGTTTTTTTGCTGACGGTAAAGGACGCGCCGGCCGCTTCGGCCGTAAAAACGCCCCGGTCTTTTTGCACCGGATGCGCCGCATCAAATGCGGCGGGCGCGAACGCGGCGTGCACGGTGCACTGCTCGCGCGCGATCTCCATGCCGGTCGCACGGTCGGTATAAATGAAGTTGGCGCGCACATCGCTGCCGGCAGCACACTGCACCGAACGCGGCACGAACACCGCCTTTTCTCCCGGCTGAATGCAAAGCTCGGCATCTTCCCCATATACGCACTGCCCGTTTTCCAGCAGTTCAAAGCGGATGGCAATGCCCGAAGAGTCGGTAAACGCGTTGGTGTTCCAAATGGAATAGCGCCCCTCGCCCACATACGATGCGCGCAGCGGACGGTAAACGGCTTTCATCTCCAGCGCGCCGGAGGACGGCGTGCGGTCCGGGAAAAAGAGCCCGTCGCAGCAGAAATTGCCATCGTGCAAAGTTTCGCCGTGGTCGCCGCCATAGGTCCACTTATATTTTGCCTTTTCGTCATAGACCGCATGGTCGGCCCACTCCCAAATGCAGCCGCCCATAAACTGGTCGGACGACAAGAACAGCTGCATATACGACTCCAGCCCGCCGGGGCCGTTGCCCATTGCGTGCGCATATTCGCACTGGAAAAACGGCTTGCCGCGGTACTTTTGGCCGGCCTTGCCGTCTTTGATGGCGCGCATCTTTTCCAAAGAAGCATACATGTGCGACACCACATCGTAAGCCCAGCGCTTGGAGCGGATGACGCCCTCGTAATGCACCGGCGTGCCGGGATCTTGCTTTTTCAGGTATTCGTAGCAGGCGTCCTGGCACTTATAACCGCCCGATTCGTTGCCGAGCGACCACATGGTGATGCTGGGGTGGTTTTTGTCGCGCGTGTACATGCGCACCACACGGTCCAAATAGTGGTCCTTCCAGCGCAGGTCATTGGAAAGGCGGCCCGGCCGGTAGGTGCCGTGCACATCGTAAAAACCGTGCGTCTCAATGTCGGCCTCATCCACAACATAAAGGCCGTACACGTCGCACATGGTCAAAAACAGCGGATCCGGCGGATAATGCGACGTACGCACCGCATTGCAGTTGTAAGCCTTCATCAGCTGCACATCGCGTTCCAGGTCTGCAATGCCCATGGCGTAGCCCTTTGTCATGTGCGTGTCGTGGTGGTTGACGCCCTTCAGCTTGATGGGGCGGCCGTTGAACAAAAAGACCTCGCCCCGGATCTCAATATGCTTAAAGCCGATATAAGCGCGCAGGCATTCGCGCTCTTCCCCGTTTTCAAACAGGGTAAAGACGGCCTCGCACAGCGCCGGGCGTTCGGCGCTCCATTCGAGCGGCGACAGGCCGGTCAGGTAAGCCATCATATTTTCGTCCAGATCCACGCTGTGCTGCAAACCGGCGCCGGAAAGCTGCACGCGCACGGCGCAGCCCGGCGAGAAATGACCGGTCAAGCGCATCTCCAGCGAATACTGCGGGCCGTCGTAATGCGGACGGACCATAAAATCCTCTATGTACACATCTTCACGCGCCGTCACATACACATCGCGGAAAATGCCGTTTTCACGGAACATGTCCTGGCACTCCAGATAGGTGCCGTTCGACCATTTGAACACAACGCACAGCAGCTCGTTTTCACCGTTTTGCACCAGGTGCGAAACATCGAACTCAGCCGTGTTGTGCGAACCTTCGCTGTAGCCGACATATTCGCCGTTGAGGTAGACCTCCAGCGCGCCGGCCACGCCGAGAAACGTTAAAAGCGCGTGGCTGCCGCCCGCCCAGGCAAACGTTTTGCGGTAAACGCCCACGCCCTCATTTTCCGGAAAACGGGGCGGCGTCTTTTTGAACGGGTAGCGCGAGTTGATGTAGGCGATTTGGTCATAGCCGGTGCGCTGCCAGGTGGACGGCACATAGACCCGGTCGAACCGGAGCGCATCCGTGTCTAAAAGGCTGGGCAGGTCGTTTGTGTGGGCATAGTAGCAAAAGTCCCAGTCTGACCGGCTCAGCAGCTGCACGCGGTCCGACTGCTCGCGTTCGTGCAGGTAATCGGTCTTGCCCAGTTCAGCGCGTGTGGAAAACGGGATAAAATAACTGCGCCCCGGGCGTTTGTTCATTTCAAAAACGTGAAAATCCTTATAATTGGATCGCTGGATCGTGTAACGCATAATAGCGGCCTCCATCACTAAAATGCGGTGCACCGTGCCAAAGGCAGCTCAGTACACCGTAACCCTTCGGCAATATCATACTATATTTTGTATTGCAAGTCAATGTCCCCGCGCGCCGCAAGCCAAAACAAAATAAAAAAAGCGCCCCTGCGGAAAACCGCAGGGGGCTTGGGTAAAACAAACAGCTTATTTCTGCCAATCCCAGTTGTAGAAACGAACTTTTACCGGGTCGGAAGTAACCGAATGGCCATAAACGTCGGTAACGACGGCCTGCACCCAAATGGAACGCGGACCTACGCCGAAGGTCGGACGGATCGTGGCGTTGTTGTCCGAAACACTTTCAATGTTGCCCTCGGGTTCATCCACAGACCAGTTGGCCAGCTGCCATTCCACTTTAGCGATCTTGGCGCCGTCATTTACCTGCACCGTGAGTTCCACAGTCTGGCTGGTCCAGGTCTGGTACCACGGCGTCTTGTGATAGATGACCTCGCCGCTCAGTTCATCGCCGCTGTTCAGCGGTACGATGGAAGCGTCGGTCAGTTCTTCATAAGCATTCAGGGCGGCAAACGCGGTTTCCAGCGCTGCTGCAGCTTCGTCTACTATCTGCTGCGAAGCAAATTCGTTATTGTTGACACGGTTGGCCGTATCCAGTGCGGCTTCAAAAGTTGCCCAGGAAACAAGGTCAAATTCATCCTCATTCAAATCTGCTTCTGCCACTCTGTCCAGAACTGCCTGCAGGACTGTTTTGTCAGCACGCACTTTTACAGCGCAGGTGGCTGTGTAGCCGCCGTCTACCGTCTTGACCGTAACGGTCGCATCGCCCATAGCAACCGCCGTCAGGGTGCCGTCATCCGAGACGGTAACGACGGACGGGTCGCTGCTTTCCCAGGTAACGGCCTGGTTTGCCGCGTCAGAGGGGTTGACCGTTGCCGTCAGTTTATAGGTGGCGCCGACGCCGCCCAGAGTCACGTCAGAAGCATTGAGCGTTACACCGCTTGCGTGCACATACGCTTTCAGGAAGGTGACGGTGATGGAATCGGAAAGGTTCGGGTCGTCGTTCGAGGTGGCGGTGATGGTGGCCGTGATCGGGTTCCAAAGCAGCTGGTTCTTAATAGAAACCAGACCGTTTGCATCTACGCTGACCTTACT
Organism: uncultured Oscillospiraceae bacterium; assembly: GCA_900546735.1. Classification (GTDB taxonomy): domain Bacteria; phylum Bacillota; class Clostridia; order Oscillospirales; family Acutalibacteraceae; genus Scybalenecus; species Scybalenecus merdavium. The sequence continues at coordinate 5,635 of URDW01000076.1, read as the reverse complement.
GTTGTCGCTGGACCAGGTCACGCCCTTGTTGGTGGCATCTGCCGGCGTGACCGTTGCGCTCAGCTGCGCAGAGCCGCTGCCGATACCCAAAGTGGTATTGACTTCCACTTCCAGACTTTCGCCCTGATCAATGGAAATACCCGTTGCTTCCTGATAGACGGAAATCGGGATCTCTTTTACAAGATGGGTACCCCATTCAAACGGGCCGACCGGATCGCCGACTTCAGAATGCGAACGCACATAAAGCGTGGTATCGCCGCCGCCGACCGTATTGATGGTAAATGTGCCGATACGGCTGCGGTTCGGTGCATCAATAGTAGAAGTCGTGATCTGCAGAACGCCATCGGTAATATTGTCGCCGTAAACGACTTCGCCGTCGATCATCAGACCAAGGTCAATATTGTTGTAATCCTGTTCAAAAATGCCGCTGCCCTCATCCACCAGACAGATCGGGAAAATCTCATAATCGAACTTATAGGACTGGTTCTTCTGCAGCATGCCTGTGGGGCCGTTCACGACCAGGTCTGTAGGTTCACGGTCGTTGCCGGCCATGACCGAAGCGGCGCGCGTGACCGTTACGCCGTTGACCGTGGCGCTGACTTCAAACGGACGTTCTGTGAACAGGGTGTGGTAATCATCCGCACCGCGGATCGTCATCAGACCGGTGTCGTCGATCACCGCAAAATCCTCGTTGCTGGAGGCCCAGGTGATCTCCTCCGGCGTAATAACTGCGCCGGCAGGTTCAACATTCGTCAGCGTCAGCTGGCGTGTGCCGCCATATCTGTTCAAACGCTCCGTATCGCCGACGATCTCAAAGCCGGTCACATTGATCTGGTCCACAACGGTGACCGTGACCGAGTCGTTAATGGAGTATTTCAGGATCCAGTCGCTGATCGTGGCAATGATGTTTTCAACCGAATCGCCGGCAGCGACCATGCCGTCGAGCAATTTGAGCAGAGCATCGATCAAACCGGCGCCGACCGACATGCCGAAGATGTTTTCCAGCATCCAGCCGATCGCATCGCCCATGCTCTGGCCGGTGTTCACAGCGTTTTCGATGGTGGAAGAAAGCTTATCATAAAGGCCCTGCGTGCTGGGCGTGGCCTTGATGGTCACGGTGCCGGGCTTGTTGAACGTGATGTGGTTGTTTTCATCCACCGTGGCAATGTCGCTGGCCACGTCGCCGATCCACGACTTCTGAGTGACTTCCCAGTTCACGCCCATGTTCAGGCGCAGCGGCGTGGTGATGGCCTGCAGGTCCATTTCGTAACCCACTTCGACCGTAGCCGGGATCTCGTTATGGTTCGTAATATAAGTGCCGTTCGGGATCAAATCGGCGGTAACGGCGTTGGACTTGTCGCACACAACGTGGGTGGAGTTGTAGGCGATAACTTCGCCGGTTTCATCACTTACCAGCTCAGCGCGGATCTCCACGTTCATGGAGTTGAGCGTGTTCATCAGGGAATTGTAGAGGCCGTTTGCCGAATCCTCACCCAGGATCGGGCCGAGGATCATCTGCATCATATCGAGGATGCCCTCGGCATCCATGCCGTCAATATCGTTTTTGTCCATCCAGTCATAGATGGAATCGGCCAGGCCCGGGCCGATCAGCCAGAGCGTTTCGATGTTTTCAGCCACCCAAACGCGCATAATGGCGCCCTTGGAGCTGTCGCGGCCCGTGATGACGCCGTTTTGATCTACATACACCAGGTACGGTGTGGGAGACGACCAAACAACGTGCGAACCGCTCGGGATGGAGTCTTCGCCCTTGTATTTTACCGTCAGCTGCTTCTGATGGTTTTCCTCCACATGCAGGAGGGTTTCGCTGCTGTCGCCGTTTTCGTCCACACGCACGCCGTCGCAGTAGATCTGCAGATCATACTCATAATCGGGTGCGGTGTCGCCGTCCGCAGCAAAAGCTGTGACCGGAAGCGCAGCAAAAGCCAGCAGAACGCTCAGAAAAACACTGAGGACGCGCTTTGCAGTTTTGTTCATGCAATCACCTTTCTTCTTTTGTCGGCAGACGCCCAAAACGGGCACGCCGGTATTGTTGGAAAAATCCGTACTTAAAATACCATTACTGTGCAGATTAGTCAATATGTATTTTATTTTATTGTTTTTTCAAAGTGTTCAGTTTTGGTGAAGAAAGTGCATATTATGATTCAAAAACCGTCACGGCGTTCATTTTTTCAGACCTTTTTCAGCAAAATTCATGGTGTTAAATAGCATTATTTTAGCTGCAAGACACATGTAACACAAAAAAGCCTGCCAAAACCCGTTAAAAAAAGTGAAAATATTTTTACAGACAGCGGCAAAATTAACAGGACACGCGTCCAGAGCGGCGCGGCCGTAGTTTTGCACAGAAAAACAGCCCGCGAAACCGCGGGCTGCTTTGTTTTACTGCAATAGCAGGTTTTGCTTATTTCTGCCAATCCCAGTTGATGAAACGAACTTTGACCGGTTCGGTCACCGTGTCGTTGCCGTATTGGTCGGTCACAACTGCCTGCACCCAGATGGAGCGCGGACCCACGCCGAAGGTCGGGCGGATCGTGGCATTGTTGCCGGAGGTGCTTTCAATATTGCCTTCCGGTTCGTTGACCGACCAGTTGGCCAGGCGCCATTCCACGCTGGCAATGTCGCCGTCGGCCTGCACGGTCAGTTCCACAGTCTGGCTGGTCCAGGTCTTGTACCACGGGGTCGTGTGGTAAATGACCTGACCCTCTTTCTCGTCTGCCGAATTGACGGCAACGATGGTGGCGGTGGTGACCGGTTCATACACGCTCAGCGCATTGAACGCCTCTTCCAGCGCCTTTGTCGCATCGTCTACGCGCTGCTGCGAAGCATACTCGTCGTTATTGACCTGGTTCGCCGTATCCAGCGCAGCCTCAAAAGCTGCCCAGAGGTAAGCGTCGTCCACATCCTCTTCGTTTACCTGAGACGCTCTGTCGATCGCGGCCTGCAGCGCTGCCTTGTCGGCACGCACTTTGACCGTACAGGAAGCCGTGTAGCTGCCTTCGGCCGTTGTGACCGTAACCGTGGCGTCGCCCATGGCGACCGCCGTCAGGGTGCCGTTTTCCGATACAGTGACCACATCCGGATTGTCGGAGGTCCAGGTCACGTTCTGGTTCTGCGCATCTGCCGGCTGGACCGAAGCCGTCAGTTTGTAGGTGGAACCAACGCCGCCCATGGTCACTTCAGAAGCGTTGAGCGTTACGCCGGTTACATGGACATAAGCCTTAACGAACGTGACGGTGATGGAATCCGTCAGCGCCGGGTTGTCGTTAGAGGTGGCGGTAATGGTGGCCGTTACCGGCAGCTTCTGTTTTTCGATGGAGACAAGGCCGTTTGCATCCACTTTGACCGCGCTGTTGTCGCTGGACCAGGAAACCGATTTGTCGGTAGCATCCTCCGGGCCGACCGTAGCGCTCAGCTGCGTGGAGGCGTTGTATTTGCCGCTGCCGATGATACCGATCATGTGTTCATCGTCGGTCTCCACTTCCAGCGTATCGCCCTGATCGATCGCGATCGAGCCAGCCGGCTGGTATACGGAGATTTCCATTGTTTTTACGATTCTGGCGTTTTCAATGCCGGTGCCAAGGCGCTGGCTGTCGGAATGGGTCCGCACATACAGGGTCGTGGTGCCGCCGCCAACAGCCGTTACCTGGAACGAACCGCCGTCAAAACCGTTGTCGCTATTTGTCGGGCCAATCGAAAGGATGCCGTCGCTGATCGTGCCCTCGCCGGTGTGTTCCAGATAGAAAATTTCGCCGTTTTCCTGCATCAGGCCGACTTCCACATTGTTGTAGTCGCCCCACGTTGCATCGTTCATCAGATCAAGCGGCCAGACGGTAAAGTTATAGGTGGCGGTTTCGCCAACAGTCAGCTGCGACGGGCCAGAAAACTCCATGTCGGTAGGATACATAAAGTTGCCGGTCCACATTGTATTGCCGTTAATCGTTCTTTCAATACCGTCCACGGTACAGGTAATTGTAAAGCTCTGGTTATCGTCACGCGAGGTGACAACGCCGTTGCTGTCCACTGCCGCAGCGTTTACATTGCTGGAGGACCAGCTTACATCTTCGGGAAGGACGATGGCGCCTTCCGGCTGAATATTGGTGATCGTCAATAGGCGGATGCCGCCGTAGCCGGACATGTTGCTCAAGTCGCCGTAAATATCATAGGACTGCACGTCGAGCTGATCTACGATTGTGACGGTAACAGAGTCGTTGATGGTTACGCCAAGGATCCAGTCACTGACTTTCGCCACAATGTCTTTCATCGCCTGCGCCGCGTCGCCGGTGCCGGCTTCCACGATGCCGTTGATAACAGCTACCAGTGCGTCGATCACGCCGGCAGCCACAGACAGGCCAAACACTTCCTTAAGCACCCGGCCGATCGTGTCGCCGGCATTCGCAATGCCGCCAGCCTGCTCGATCAGTGCGGTCAGTTTGTTGTAAAGGCCTTCTGTGTCAGGCTTTGCGGTGATTTTGACCGTACCGGGCTGATTGAACACGATATGGCCGTTTTCGTCGATCGTGGCTTTATCCGTTGCCACGTCCAGACCAAGGAGGTTCTTTTCTGTTACGAACCAATTGACGCCCATTTCCAGGCGCATCGGCGTGGTCACACCGGTCATGTCCATTTCATAGCCGACCTCGACCTGAGACGGAACAGCCTCATGATTGGTGATATAAGTACCGTTCGGGATGAAGTCAGCCGTCAGGGAATCGCTCTTGTCGCACACAACATGGGTGGAGTTGTAAGCGATCTCGTTGCCCTCGGCATCCACCAGCGCGACACGGATCTCCACATTCATGGAATCGAGCGTGTTGCGCAGAGACTCGCAGAGGCCGGCTGTAAAATCTTCGCCGAAAATGGGGGTCAAAATGAGCTCCATTGCGTCTACGATGCCCTGGGTGTCCATGTTGTCGATCTTGTTCTCATCCATCCAGCTGTAGATGGAATCGGCAATGCCGGGACCGATCAGCCAAAGGCTTTCAATGTTTTCAGCTACCCAAACGCGCATAATAGTGCCCTTGGAGCTGTCGCGGCCCGTGATAACACCGTTTTGGTCCACATAAACCAAATAAGGTGTGGGCGAGCTCCAGACAAGGCTGGTGCCGTCGGGCAGAGTTTCGCTGCCATTGTATGTGACCGTAAGCTGTTTCTGCTCTGTTTCTTTGATGCGCAGCGGATTGTCGCCGTTTTCATCCACACGCACGCCGTCATTGTAGATCATCAGCGGATATTCCTCCGCAGCAAACGCCGTGACGGGCAAAACAGAGAGCGTCATCAGCACAGCAAGAAAAATACTAATGGCACGCTTTGTTACTTTTCTCATCGGAATCACCTTTCCTAATATTTATTTCCTTCGTCACAGGGCAAAACCCCGCTGTTTTCCAAAGGAGGTACACTTAACATACCATTATTGTACAAATTAGTCAATATGTATTCTATTTTCCTATTTGCAGCACTTTATCCATAATTTATGAAGATTGTTATATCTTTTTATACAAAACTTATACAAAAAACCTGAAATAAAGCGATGCTGACAATAAATTCAACTCGATGCTGGACGTTCGTTTAAAAACTGTAGTACTATATCTGTCTCTTATACACATCTGACGCTGCCGAC
>URDW01000075.1 GCA_900546735.1 uncultured Oscillospiraceae bacterium | reverse complement strand
CGAGATCGCTCAGTGTCTCGTGGGCTCGGAGATGTGTATAAGAGACAGGGTTTCAGACGAACTGCTGGCGGAAAAGCTGCATGTCTTTTCCTTATATAATGTAGAGCCGGCCGCTTCCCGCAGCGCCGACCGCATGAAGTCCCTGCAGATCATGCTCAAGCCGGTCAGCATTGTCAACTGGGTCGGCCGTCTATTTGACAAGTAAGCGCTTGTTTTGCTGCTGTGCAGTTGTGATTTTGGCGGCAATATCAAAAAACAGAAGCTGTTTTAGCAAATTTTTTAAGTGGTTTCAATAAAAAATATTGAAATTTGATGTTAATTGTTGTATGATACAAATATAAGTTGCTCAGCTGCTGATGTGCAACGGAAATTGGAGGAATGTATACATATGAAAAAGAAATCCGCACTGGGTATTATCAACATTATCCTTGCCGTTTTTGTTGTTGTGGCTGTTGTGGTTGCTGGTGTCATGATCGCTACGGACAGCGGTCCGGCGTTTGTTCAGGAAACTTCCGGTGAAGAGGATTCTGCAGCCGGCGGCGACACCGCACAGATCGACGCGCTTGTTCCCGGTACATACGGCGGCGTTGACTTTCAGTCTATTGAAGATGTTGTGAATTACTATGTCCAGGCATATAACCTGACGAAAACGAAGACCGTGCAGTATCAGACTGATTCCGGCGTGGAAAATTGGTATGCGCTTCTTGGTGACGAAAATCTGGAAGTGCACGATATTTTGGTTGAAGGCAAGAGCAACAGCCTGATCAACGGCATGGTCCCCGGCATTGTCGGCGGCTTGTTCTCGGCGAAACCGCAGGCGCTTCCGCCTTGCGATACGCGCAATTCCGACAGCGATACTTTTAAAACTTCTGCACTTACGGCAGACGATGTTTTAGCTGCAAACGTAAAAGACAACGGCGACGGTACGATTACTCTTCAGATCCAGCCCAAAGAGGCTTCCATGAGCGCAAAGGGTCAAGACGCACAGGGTCGTTTCTTTAACACGATGGGCGACATCGGCTCGGCAGTTGAAGGCATTGGCGTGAAGTGGGCCACCGGTACTACGGCAGATAACTGCACTGTGGATTACAGCGGCGGCTACGGTACGATCAAAATCGACACAGCAAGCGGAGAAATCGTGGAAGCAGATTATTTGATGTATGTTTCTGTAAATGTAACACACGCAACACTTGCCGTTATCACTGACAAGAGCGCTTCTTTGAAAATCGATTATACCATGCACTTCCCTGCATCGGATGAATGGATCGCAGAGAATGGCGGCGGCACAAGAATATAAATCAACTGGGCAGAATAAAGACGGGCAGTCATTGCCCGTCTTTTTTTACAATGTTTTTGCATTTGTGCATTAAATGTGGATATTCCAGTTTCGCTTACGCATTTTTACATTGACACCGCCGGTGCGGTAGTGTATTCTAGGTGTTGCGCATGTTTTGCTTTTTGCGCAGAACTTTGGGAAAGAGGTGGATCATGGATTTTGCACTCAGCAGTTTTCTGCAGCAAATTACGCATAATCCCGTTTTGTTCGTCACGGTCATTTTGACGTTGGGCGTTATTTTTGTCAACGGCTGGACCGATGCACCAAACGCCATTGCAACGTGTGTGGCCACGCGCTGTCTGGCGCCGCGACCGGCTGTATTGATGAGCGCCGTATTCAACTTCCTCGGCGTTTTGGTTATGACGCTGATCAGCCCTTCCGTGGCCATGACGATCAAAAATATGGTCAATTTTAATATGGATGCGGACGCCGGCGGTGTGAACGAGGCCACGATTGCGCTTTGTGCTGCGCTGGTCTCCATCATCGTCTGGGCGGTCGCCGCCTGGGCGTTCGGCATTCCAACCAGCGAAAGCCACGCCCTGATCGCCGGTTTATCCGGTGCTGCGATCGCACTGCATAACGGGCTGGGCGGTATTAATGGTTCGGAATGGGTCAAGGTGATTTACGGTCTTGTGCTTTCTACCGTTCTTGGTTTTGCGCTGGGCTTTCTTTGCACAAAAGGCGTTGAGTTCCTGTTTCGCCGCGCAGACCGCCGCAAGACGATCGGCTTTTTCAAGGGGGCGCAGATCTTCGGCGGCGCTGCTATGAGCTTCATGCACGGTGCGCAGGACGGACAGAAGTTTATGGGCGTTTTGATTTTAAGCGTGTTTTTGGTGAACGGACAGGATACGGTCGAAAACGTGATGCCTCCGCTGTGGATGATGCTGCTTTGTTCGGTCGTCATGGCGCTTGGCACTTCGATCGGCGGGTATAAAATCATCAAATCGGTCGGCATGGATATGGTCAAGCTTGAAAAGTACCAGGGCTTTTCCGCAGACCTTGCCGGCGCGCTTTGTTTGCTGATTTCCACGGTCTTCGGCATTCCGGTCAGCACTACGCACACCAAAACCACGGCCATTATGGGCGTGGGCGCATCGCGCCGCCTTTCCGCTGTGGATTTCGGCGTGGTGAAAGACATGGTTTTGACCTGGGTGCTGACTTTTCCGGGCTGCGGCCTGATCGGCTTTTTAATGACAAAATTGTTTATTCACATTTTTTAAAGGAGTAGAAGAATGGGCAAGAAAAGCGGACAATTCTTTTTTGACAAATTTTCACAGGCTGCTTCCATTTCCTGTGAAGCCGCACAGGCGGTTTATACTTTTTTGAAGGATTATGATCCCGACCAGGTGGAAAAGCGCGTTGCCGAGCTGCACGAGATCGAGCACCGCGGCGACGAAATCAAGCACGAAATTATGAATGAACTTGTGCGTGCTTTTATTACACCTATTGAGCGCGAAGACATAATCGACCTTGCGCAGAGCATCGACAATGTGACCGATGCGATCGAAGATATTATTATACATTATATGTTCCTGGGCACGGCAGATGTGCGTCCCGAAAGCGTGCAGTTTTCCGAACTGCTCGTGCGCTGCTGTCAGACGATGCAGCAGCTGGTCACGGAGCTGCAGAATTTCAAAAAGTCCAAAAAACTTGCGCAGCTCGTTGTGGAACTGAATAACCTGGAAGAGCAGGGCGACGCGATCTATATCGATGCCATGACCAATCTGCACCGCACGGAAAAAGATGCTGTTGTTGTTATTGCCTTGCGCGACGTATTTAATTACTTGGAGCGCGCCTGCGATGCCTGTGAACATGTAGGCGACATCGTAGAGTCGGTCGCCATCGGCAATATGTAAGGGGCGAGCGGTTTGCAGGACAAAATCGAACAACTGCGCGCCATGATCCAAAACAGCCGGCATTTGTGTGTTTTTTCCGGCGCGGGCATCAGCGTGCCGTCCGGCATACCGGATTTCCGTTCGGCTTCTGGTCTTTACAACCAACCGGACGTTTCCGGTTATGCGCCGGAACAAATCATATCGCATTCTTTTTTTGAAAAACACACTGAGCTGTTTTACCGCTTTTACCGCGAGAAAATGATTTTTGAAAATGCCCGGCCGAATGCCGCGCACCTTTATTTTGCACAGCTGGAACAGGGCGGCAAGGATGTTTCGGTCGTTACACAAAACATCGACGGTCTGCACAGCCAAGCCAGCAGTAAAAGGGTGTATGAGATCCACGGCACGATTTATAAAAATCACTGCCTCGGCTGCGGCAAATTTTTTGATTTGCAGGCGGTTGCGCACGCACCGCAGACGGTGCCGCACTGTGATGTCTGCGGCGGTATTATTAAACCGGACGTTGTGCTGTATGAAGAGAGTCTGGACGATGCTGTCGTACAGCAGGCCGTGCAGGCGATCCACAGCGCCGATATGCTGCTTGTGATCGGCACGTCTTTATCTGTGTACCCGGCCGCGTCTTTTTTGCAGTTTTTCGGCGGCCGCCATCTCGCTGTGATCAACAAAACGAAAACGAGTGCATCGGTACACGGTGCTTTAGAAATTTACGATGACATTGTGCATGTCATCGATCAATTAAGGAGCTGATTGTATGAATATCAAAGAGTATGAGGCATTCTACCACGACGAACTCTTAAACGACGTGGTGCCGTTCTGGGTGAGCAGCGACTTGCTGGACCGTAAATATGGCGGCGTCAATTCTTCGGTGGACCGCCAGGGCAAACGCTATAACCCCGACAAAAGCGTTTGGTTCCAGGGTAGGGCGCTTTGGAGTTTTTCGGCGCTTTGCAACAAGTACGGCGTTCGTCCGCAGTGGAAGGAGATCGCCGACAGCGCGGCGGCTTTTATCAAGGCGCACTGCATTGATGAAGACGGCAGAATGTTCTTTACCGTAACGGAAGACGGCCGCCCGCTCAGAAAGCGCAGATATTTCTTTTCCGAAAGCTTTTTGACCGTTGGTTTTGCCGAATATTATAAGCTGACCGGCGACCCGGCCGACCTTGCGCTGGCCGAAAAGTATTTTGATTTGATGTTTTCCATTTACTGTGACCCGTCGACCGATCCGTTCAAGATCACGCCGAAAGAGTGCGAGGCGACGCGCAGCTGCCACTCCATGAGTTATCCGATGGTGCTCATCAGTTCTTCGCAGATTTTGCGCAAGATCAGCGGCAACACAGAAAAATATAATGCCGTTAACGACAAGATCCTGCACGACATTTTTACACTGCATTATAAAGAAGATCTGCACTGTGTGCTGGAAACGGTTTTGTCTGATGGCTCGTTGCTGGATACGCCGGCCGGCCGCACCGTCAATCCGGGGCACAGCTTTGAAAATTCCTGGTTCCTGATGAACGAGGCGCTTGTGCGCGGCGACGATGACCTGATGCAGAAGGCGCTGAATATTTTGAACTGGTCGTTTGAACTCGGCTGGGACAAGGAATACGGCGGCGTCAATTATTTTGTGGACTGCAAGGGCCTGCCGGAGGAACAGCTGGAGTATGACATGCGTCTGTGGTGGGTACATAACGAGGCGCTGATCGCCTCCCTTATGGCTTACAGCATCACCAAAGAACAAAAGTACTTCGATATGTTTGAAAAAGTGCACGATTATGCGTTTTCTCATTTTAAGGATTCACAGTGCGGCGAATGGTACGGCTATCTGCACCGTGACGGCACGGTGTCGCACAGCCAGAAGGGTTCGCTTTGGAAAGGCCCTTACCATCTTCTGCGCTGTCTGATGACCTGCGAAACACTGCTTGCAGCGATCGACAAGGGCGAAACGACCGATATACTGTTTTAATAATGTCTAAAAAGCTGCACCTTTTGCGGTGCAGCTTTACTTTGTTACGAATTTCACAAATCATTGTCGAAAATAGATACATTTTTCCCCGGAAATTTCATTATCCTTTGTCATTCTACCCATTGACGAAACTGCGTTTTCTATATATAATAGACATCGTTAAAAAAATATCAAAAACAAATTTAACCGCAAAGAAACTTTGCAAAAACGTTCACAATCTTTGACATGGAGGAATCGCAATGAACAAAGTGGAAACCATTGAAGAACTTGAGGCAAAGCTCAAAGAGGTCAAGGCTGCGCAGAAAGCTTTTTCAACCTTTACACAGGAACAGGTTGACAAAATCTTTTTGGCCGCTGCTACTGCTGCCAACCAGGCGCGTATCCCGCTTGCCAAAATGGCTGTGGAAGAGACCGGCATGGGCGTTGTGGAAGATAAGGTTATCAAAAACCACTATGCCGCTGAGTACATCTATAACGCTTACCGTTACACGAAGACCTGCGGCGTGATCGAGCAGGACGACGCCATGGGCGTTGTCAAAATCGCCGAACCGCTTGGTGTTGTTGCCGCCGTTATCCCGACGACCAACCCGACTTCTACGGCAATTTTCAAAACCCTGATCTGCCTGAAAACGCGCAACGGCATCATCATTTCTCCCCATCCGAGAGCGAAAAAGAGCACCATTGAGGCGGCCAAAGTCGTGTATGAGGCTGCTGTTAAGGCTGGCGCGCCCGAAAATATCATTGCTTGGATCGACACGCCGTCACTGCCGCTGACGAACGCCGTTATGAAAGAGGCAGACATTATTCTTGCAACGGGCGGCCCCGGCATGGTGCAGGCTGCTTATTCTTCCGGTAAGCCGGCGCTGGGCGTTGGCCCGGGCAACACGCCTGCCATCATCGATGACAGTGCTGACGTAAAGCTGGCTGTCAACTCCATTATCCATTCCAAAACGTTTGACAACGGTATGATCTGTGCTTCCGAGCAGTCCGTGATCGTTGACAAGTCCCTGTATAACGAGGTAAAGGCTGAATTCAAGGCGCGCGGCTGCCATATCTGCACAAAGGCTGAAACTGAAAAGCTGCAGAAGACCATTTTGATCAACGGCGCTGTAAATGCTAAGATCGTTGGCCAGAAGCCGTCGACGATTGCTGCGCTGGCTGGTTTTGAAGTGCCGGAAGAGACCAAAATCCTGATCGGCGAAGTGACCAGCGTGGACATTTCTGAACCGTTTGCACATGAAAAGCTTTCTCCGGTGCTTGCTATGTACAAGGCCGACAATTTCGAGGACGCTCTGAACAAAGCCGAGCAGCTTGTTGCGGATGGCGGCTATGGCCACACTTCTTCGCTCTATGCTGATGAGGTCAACGCAAAAGACAAGATCGCAGAATTCCAGGCCCGCATGAAGACCTGCCGTGTTCTGCTGAACACGCCGTCTTCTCAGGGTGGTATCGGCGACCTGTACAACTTTGCCATGGCGCCGTCGCTGACGCTGGGCTGCGGCTCGTGGGGCGGCAACTCCGTTTCAGAAAACGTTGGTGTCAAACACCTGCTCAACATCAAAACGGTTGCGAAAAGGAGAGAGAACATGCTCTGGCTCAGAACACCTCAGAAAGTATACTTCAAGAAGGGCTGCATTCCGGTTGCGCTTCGCGAGCTGAAAGAAGTTTACAACAAGAAGAAAGTCTTTGTCGTGACCGACGAATTCCTTTACAAAAACGGCTATATCAAAAACATCACCGACTGCCTCGACAACATGGGCATTCAGTACCACACGTTCTACGATGTACAGCCTGATCCGACGCTGGCTTCTGCCAAAGAGGGCGCTGCGATCCTGACCTCGTTCGAGCCGGACGCCATCATCGCCATCGGCGGCGGTTCTGCAATGGACTGCGGCAAGATCATGTGGGTGCTTTACGAGCATCCTGAAGTAGAGTTCATGGATCTGGCTATGCGCTTCATGGATATCCGTAAGCGTGTTTACCAGTTCCCGAAAATGGGCGAAAAGGCAATGTTCTGCGCCATCCCGACTTCGGCCGGTACCGGTTCTGAAGTAACGCCGTTCGCCGTTATCACCGACGAAAAGACCGGCATCAAATACCCGCTGGCTGACTATGAGCTGCTGCCCAATATGGCAATTATTGATGCGGATATGATGATGACCATGCCGAAGGGCCTGACTTCTGCTTCCGGTATCGACGCCATGACCCATGCGCTTGAAGCTTATGCTTCCGTAATGGCAACGGAGTATACTGACGGCCTCGCCCTGCAGGCACTGAAGAGCATCTTTGATTACCTGCCCAGAGCTTATGAGAACGGTGCTTCCGACCCGGTCGCCCGTGAAAAGATGGCCAACGCTTCCACCATGGCCGGTATGGCGTTTGCCAACGCGTTCCTGGGTGTGTGCCACTCCATGGCGCATAAGCTCGGCGCTTATCACCACATTCCGCACGGTGTTGCCAACGCGCTGCTGATCAACCTGGTCATGGAATTCAACGCGAACCCTGTACCGTCGAAAATGGGCACATTCCCGCAGTACCAGTATCCGCATACGCTGGAAAGATATTGCGAGTGCGCTGATTTCCTGGGCATCAAGGGCAAGAACAACGAAGAGAAGTTCCAGAACCTGTTGAATGCTATCACAGAGTTGAAAGAAAAGGTCGGCATCAAAAAGACGATCAAGGATTACGGTGTAGATGAAAAGCACTTCCTGGAAACGCTTGACGAAATGACCGAGGCTGCTTTCGACGACCAGTGCACCGGTGCAAACCCGAGATACCCGCTGATGAGCGAGATCAAAGAGATGTACCTGAAAGCCTACTACGGCAAATAAAAAATGCAAAACCGCGCCTGCTTTGGCAGGCGCGGTTTTTTCTTGACTTCTTTCGCGTATTGTGCTATATGTGAAGTGAGGTGAGGAGCATGTGGAAGCGCGTGAAAAAGGAACAGGTTTTGTATGCCGTGCTGCTTTTGCTGCCGTTTTTGCTTTCGGCTGTTTTCTATTCGTTTTATCCGCTGCAAACGGCAGTGCAGTGGAACAGCGCCGGGAAAGTGACGGGCACTTTGCCGCGCGCGGCTGCGGCGTTTGGCTTGCCGGCGCTGGCCGGCATAGGGGTTCTCGCGGCGCAGGTATTTGCCGTTGACCGCTTGCCCGCATGCAGCCGGCTTCGCTCAGTTTGTTCATGGGGCCTGGCCGCCTTGCCGGCTTTGCTTCAGATTTTGGTTTTGTGTTTCCAGTAAAAAGATATTTGGGTAAAAGATAAGACCTCCGTGTATGCGGAGGTCTTATTTGTTGATTTCTCGGTTGTTTGTGCGTTCGGTCAGGTAGTCCAGCGACACATTGTACAAATCAGCGATTTTGATCAGCGTGTCAAGCGAAATGTCGTGCTTGCCAAGCTCCAGTTTGCTGTAGTACGACTGGTCTATTCCGAGCAGGGTAGAAACGTTCACCTGGCTTCTGCTCTGGCTCTGCCGCAGTTCTTTGATACGTTTTAAGTACATTTTGGATCACCAAAATCAATTTATCATAAATGCAACTTGACTTTAGGTAAAATATTACCTATAATATGAACTATAGGTAAATTATTACCTAATTTTATTTGTGTATACGGAGGAGATAAAATGAAACGGTGTTCTAACTGCGGCCAGACGGTTACGGACGACTGTAACTTCTGCCCAAACTGCGGCGGAAAATGCGCTTTTGACCCACAGCAGACCAGCAATGCAGTCATGGCTGATTCTGCGCCTGAAACAGAAACGGCCGCAGATATTGCAGAAAATGAGGAGGCGGAAGCCGAGTCCTTTGCAGAAGACGTGCACACATGTCCGCGCTGCAGCAAAGTATTGGAGGGCGATTTTACTTTTTGTCCGTACTGCGGTGCCAATCTGTCGCTTTGTGGTTCTGCCGCATCTTCCGGAATCAAAAATATTGCAGATTCTGTGAAGGTGGAAGTGAAACATGCAGAGCAGAAGCTGAAAGAAAATGAATTCGTCCGCTCTGTACAAGATGATTTCAAAAACAGCCGTTCGGTGGAAATGGTCAAAAACGCCGTCGGCGGTGCGGTGAATTCCGCTTCAGCCGGCATAAAAGCCAAAAGCAACAGCGGCATTTTAAAAATTGTGCTGCCCATTGCTGCAGCCGTTATTGTGATTTTGGCTGTGGTTTTAAACATCCATACCTGCGAGGAATGCGGCGATGTTTATTTTGGCAAGAAAAACACCATTTCTTTTTGGGGTGAAAGCGAGTCCGTTTGCAAGGACTGTTATAACGATTTTTATATGTGGTAATCCTTAGGTTGGTTTAAGAATTATGAAATAGTCTACGAAAGTTTTAAAAGGAAATAAATATATGAAAAAAATTCTATCAGTAGTTGTTAGTTTGTTAATTGTATTTGCCCTTACGGCCTGCTCATCCAACAGCACAACAGACGAATCGGCTAATGTTGCTTCAGAGACGGAATCAGCATTAGAAGAGCAGAATAAAGATTTTGCCGAAGATTATATGACTATGTATTACGCCGATTTGTTTTTGACAGCACAAATGGATACCTTGCCGAAAAAAGCGGAAAACGGCTGTTACTATTTTGTGGAATTGCGTTCCGGTACACGGTACATATATCGGTTGACATCTGCTGAATTTGCAAAATCGTGTCAGTCAGCACAGTTGTGGACACAAAGTGATGAAAACTTTTCCTGGAATTACGGAACAACATTTGTAAATTTGGATACATTGACTGGCTTTGATGGAAATGTATTCACGCAGATTTATCATAACTATATTTATGCTGTCTCTTATACACATCTGACGCTGCC
>URDW01000074.1 GCA_900546735.1 uncultured Oscillospiraceae bacterium | reverse complement strand
GCTCAGTGTCTCGTGGGCTCGGAGATGTGTATAAGAGACAGCTTCCGACGTGCACACACCGGTGCTCAACCAAATGATCGTGGACACATGGCTGCGCCGCTGCGACACCGGCGCACACATTGAAAAGCTGCGCGCCATCTACCGCAAAAAGCGCGATTTGATGTGCGGCGAGATCGACAAACACCTGAGCGGTTTTGTAACTTATGTGCGCCCGGCCGGCGGTCTGTTTGTGTGGTGCAGCCTGCCGGAAGATGTGGATATGCTGGACTTTGTGCAAAAGGGCGTGGAGCACGGCGTGGCCGTTGTGCCCGGCAATGCATTTTTGACCGACGAGCACATGGTCAGCCATGAAATACGCCTGAATTTCTCGACCCCGACCGACGAGAAGATCGTAGAGGGCGTGCGTGCCCTGGGCGAAACAGCGAAACTGTTTCAGTAAAACGACATTACACAGAAAAGGCAGGACGTTTGTCCTGCCTTTCTTTACTTTTTATCGGCTGTGCCGGAAACCTTTTGTTCGCTGTAGCTTGCAAACTGCAGATCGGTTTGGAAATACCGCCCCGGCTCGCTGGCAAAGCGCACCTGGCCGCCGTGCACCAGCATGATCTGGCGCACGATCAAAAGGCCGAGTCCGTGGCGCTGGCCGTCGATATGCGCATCGCAAAACATGTAGTGCGGCCGGTTTTGCAGATCCTGCAGTGTCTGGGCGCTGACGCCGGCGCCGCTGTCCTTCACCCGGATGGTGACACCGCCGTCCTGTGCAAAAACGCTGACCCGGATGACACACCCCTGCGGATTGTGGCTGCGGCTGTTTTGCACCAAATTGGAAACGGCGCGGGCAACCAGGCCGCTGTCAGCCAGGATCCAGCACGGCTCCGGCGAAAAATCGGTCTCATAGGTGTATATGCCTTCCGCTTCGGAATTAATGCATTCTGCCACCACGCTGCGCGCGGCGGCCACGGCGCTGAGCTTTTGCAAATGCAGCGGCTGCATGTTATACTCCAGTTTAGAGGCCAGGTTCAGGTCGCCTATCAGCTGCTTCATTTTCAGGCTCTGCGTGCAGATAACGGCCGCCTGGCAGCGCGCCGGTTCCGGCAGGGCGGCGTTGTTCTCCAGTTCATTGGCGTAGCCAAGCACCATGGAAAGCGGTGTGCGGATGTCGTGTGAAACGCCGGCGATCCAGTTGGCGCGCGCCGTTTCTTTTTTGGCCAGTTCGCGGTTTTTGGACTGGATAATGTCAGACGCCCGGTTGACCTGCTGCGCCAGTTCAGACAGCAGGCCGCGCTCCTTTAAATGCACCGCCTTTTCCTGCGCAAGCGCATGGATGCCCTGCACGAGCGGCCGGATGGACTTCGTCACCTGCAGATTGGAAAAAATATAGATCAGAAAAACCACAACGACGTTGGCAGCCAGAAAAATCATGCCGATCTGCGGCAGGGCGCGCACAAACGAAAGGTTCATGCTCTGGTAAGGGTACTTAAAATAGCTGTCTTTGGCAAAGCCGGCCACCACAAGGCCGCCGTCGCCGTATTCGGCCGTATACGTTGGGTAATCCTTTAAATACCCGGTGCTTAGGGCAGAAATGTCGGCCAGGCTGTAGGAAAGCGGGATCTCCTGCGGCAGATTATCGCTTTTCCAGACCACCTGCCCCTGCGCGTTCAGCAAAACCGCCCAGGCACCGATCTGCTCCAGGCGCTGTGCGGCCGCCTGCCCCAAGACATATTGCCCGTCCTGCCGGTCCAGCGCTTCGGCGACGGCCTGCGTTTCCTTATATGGCGACGGCTGGGACTGGTAGCGCATGCCGATCAGCAGCAGCACGGTAATATTTAAAACGATCAAAATGAACAAACTCATAAACAAAATGCCCACGAAACGGCGGATCAGCTTTGGTACACTTTTCATTGGTTTACTCCTTTAACAGCAGCTTGTAGCCAAGGCCCTTGACCGTTAAAAGCGAGGCGGGCTTTGACGGGTTTGCCTCGATTTTTTCACGGATGCGGCGGACATGCGCCATCAGCGAATTTTCATAACCGAACGGATTGTCGCCCCAGGCGGCTTCGCACAGCGTATCGATCGTGACGATGCGCCCGGCGTTTTTATAAAGCGCAAACAAAAGCGCATGTTCCTTGGCCGTCAGCGGCAGTTCCTGCCCGCCGCGCAAAACGAGCGCGCGTTCAAAATCCACATCGCACGCGGCCAGGTGTACCAGAGGGCTTTCATTTTTATAAGTGCGGTAAAGCACGGCGCCCACACGCAAAATCAGTTCCTTCGGCAAAAACGGCTTGACCAAATAGTCATCGGCCCCGGCTCCAAGGCCCTGCAGGCGGTCCTCGTCTTCACCGCGCGCTGTTAAAAACAATACCGGAAAGTCAAAGCCCTCGCCGCGCAGCGTTTTCAGCAGGGAAAAACCGCTGCCGTCCGGCAGCATGACATCGAGCACGGCCAAATCGGGCTTTTCACGCCGGGCTATTTCCAGCGCGCCCTGCACCGTGGAGGCCGTGACCAAATTCTCATATCCCTCACGCGTGAACACGGAAACGAGCAGGCTCAAAAGCTCCGGTTCATCATCCACAAGCAGCAATTTTTTCTGTTTTAAATAATCTGTTTGCATAGTCACTGTCCTTTCCACAGGTTATGGGTTAAGTACATTATAACATAAAGCCCGGCATATGGGGCGCGAAACACAAAATGTAAGGAAAATGTAAGGTTAAGAAAATGTGAATGTAAGGTAGGCGCGCTATACTGTAGACACAGTCACGAAAGGAGAGAGCACAATGAATGTGATTGAAACGAAAAACCTGACCAAGACCTACGGCGATTTTACGGCTGTGGACCATGTGAGCATGCATGTGCGCGAGGGTTCGGTCTACGGCTTTCTGGGGCCGAACGGCGCCGGCAAATCCACCACCATGAAAATGTTTTTGGGCCTGACAAAACCGACTGACGGCAATTTTGTCATCGGCGGCATGACCTACCCGAAAGACCGCACCGAGATTTTAAAACACGTTGGCTCGTTTATTGAAGCGCCGGCATTTTACGGAAATTTGAGCGGCGAGGAAAACCTGGACATTCTGCGCAAGATGCTGGGGCTGCCGAAATCCAGCGTGGACGAGGCGCTGGAGACCGTTGGCCTGACGCAGCACAAAAAGCGGCTGGCCAAAAAGTATTCGCTTGGCATGAAGCAGCGCCTTGGCCTTGCCGGCGCGCTGCTGGGACGGCCGCCGATCCTGATCCTGGACGAGCCGACCAACGGCCTGGACCCGGTGGGGATCCATGAAATACGCACGCTGATCCGTTCGCTGCCGCAGCAGTTTCACTGCACGGTGCTGGTGTCATCGCACCTGCTGTCCGAAATCGAGCTGATGGCAGACGACATCGGCATTTTGAACCACGGACGGCTGCTGTTTGAGGGCTCTATGGACTCGCTCAAGGCCGGCGCGCGCCGAATGGGCTACCCGACCGAACACCTGGAAGAAATGTTTTTGTCGCTGATCGACGAGGACAACCGGAAAAGGGGTGCCGGGAAATGAGCCTTGCACTGGAGATCAAAAAGCTGAAGCGCACCGGCTTTTTTCCGGCGTTTCTGGGCGGCGCGGTGCTGTGCGCAGCCGTGCCCATCGTAAACATGGCCGTGCGAAGCGAAAATTACACCGCCCTTTCAGGCGACCCGCTGCAGATTTTGCTGGACGCCAACTGGAGCATGATGGCGATGCTGGCCATGGTGCTGACCGTGGCCGGCGCCTGCATTTTGTACCACACCGAATACGAGCACGGCGCTATGCAAAAGATGCAGACGATGCCGGGCAACATGTTCGCCATGTTTTTAAAAAAATGCGCCGTCCTTTTTGGCGTGAACCTGTTGATTTTGCTGTTTGAAACGGCTTCGATCGCCTTTTGCACCGTGCACTGGTTTGACGCACCGCCGGATTTTGCCGCATCGCTTTTGGCAAACTTTGGCTACTGCGCCCTGCTGCTAGTGCCAAGCCTGCTTGTGATGATGCTGGTGGCAGCCGGGTTTAAAAACATGTGGATATCGCTTGGCATCGGCGTGATGCTGGTGTTTGCGGCCACGATGTTTGTGCAGTACAGCGACCACTTTGCCGTAGCCATATTTCCGTTTTCCATGCCATTTTCCTACTGCATCGGTATGGAAACGCAGGAGATCGTAAAACTTTGCGCTGCCGCCGCAGCAGAAGCGCTTTTGCTTGGGGCAGCAGGTTATGGAATTTTTAAAATCAGGAGGGCAGCCGAATGAGTTTTTTAAAACTGCTTGGCACCGAGTGCCAAAAACTGAAACGTTCGTGGATCCTTTTGCTGCTGTTTGTACCCACGGTCCTTACATGGATCCCAAGCCTTTTAAACGCCGACCACGCCTTTCAAAGCGCAACCGGCGCCGCGCCGGCAAACGAATTTTTCATTCAGGGCTTTATGGGGTTCACCTGGTTCCTGTTCCCGGCGTGCATGGTGGTGTGCACCGTGCTGATCCACCAGACAGAGCTGACGAACAACGGCATTTTAAAAATGCTGGCCCTGCCCGTGCGCCCGGCTGCGCTTTCCGGTGCCAAATTCATTATTTTACTGGGACTCGGCGCCATTCAGGTGCTGCTTTGCGACGCCGTTTACTACGCGGTGGCCGCCATTGCTTCGCACACGCAGGATTATGACCTGATCCTGGGGCCCGCCTTCATTTTGAAAGAGAGCGGACTGATGTTTTTAACGTTGATTCCGATGATGACGGTGTTCTGGCTGATCTCCACACTGATCAAAACGCCGATCTTCTCCATAGGCGTCGGTCTGGCATCCATTGTGCCGAGCGTGCTGATGATCAACACAAAAATCTGGTTCTGCTACCCGATGTGCTACCCGTTTTACCTGCAAATGATCACGCAAAGCAAACTCAGCGGCAATGCCGACGCCGCCATAGACCCGGTGCCGTTTTTGCCTGTGGCCATTGCCATTACGGCCGTGTGTCTGGGTGTTTCCCTGTTATATTACGGAAAAGCCGAAAGGAGATAATTTTATGAAAGACAAAATATTAACGGCCGTCAGCGCCGTGATGGTGCTTGTGCCATGGACGATTTTCCCCCTGCGCCAAAACGACTGGGCGCTGGAATCGCCGACGGCCGAAATCATGATCGTCAGCTATGCCGTTTTTATGATCGCCAGCGGCGTTTTCAGCATTCTGGCCTATAAAAAAGGAAACGTCCAAAATAACGTGATGAAAGTCACCATGATGATCAACAGCATTTACGCCGTAGCGGCCGTGGCCCTGCTGGGCATTATGGCCTTCCAAAACCTGGGGTGAGCAAAATGAAAACGGTGAAAAAAGCAGCCGCGCTTTTGCTGGCCGTTCTGCTCGGCGTCGGTCTGGCCGGATGCACGCCGGGCAGCGCGGTGCAGGATTTTAAAAACAGCGCCATAGAAAGCGCCGACGGCATTTTGGATTTCATATCCGAAAAATTTGTGACCGACAGGCTGACCGGCACACGCGAGGCCGAGGCAAACGGCGTGCGCGGTACATACAGAGCAAAATATCAAAGCTTCAGCGGAACCGAGGTGCCCTTTGGCACCACCGCCATCCGGCCGGTCATTGCCGACGGACTGCACCTGACTTACACCATAACAGCCGAAAGCGGCCAACTGGAAATTGCCTTTTTGCAAAAAACAGACACCTACACCGTGACTGCCAAGGCCGGCAGCGGCAGCTACGACTTTGCGCTGGAGCCCGGCAGCAACTACATCCTGTTAAAAGGTGAAAACTTTACCGGCAGCGTACAGCTGGAAGTACGGTAACAAAAAGCACGGCGGAGCCTTTGGCTCCGCCGTGCTTTTTTGCCTATTCAGCTTGTAACCATTATGTCCGTTTGGGCCGTACTGTACAGCAGCGGCACATTGTGCAGCACAAAGCCGTCCATTTCAGGGTCATAACCAACAGAAGCACTGTCGAAGACCGGCAGGTGCATATATAGCGCACTAAGCTTTACCGACTGCCCTTTCACCTTTGGCACCAGCACAAAACGCCCGGCGCCGGAAAGGTCGTTCGTCCACGCCGTGTAGCCCTTCAAGTCGGCATACCAGCCGATCTGCCCCGGCGCGCCGGTGGCATAGCTGGTTTCATCCACATGCACCCTGCGTTCGTCGCTGAACACGGTTCTGTAGCAATCGATCCTTTGAAAGCTGTTTTCGAGCATATAAAACACGTCCGGATCCCAGCCGATCAGGATCAGATCCTCCAGGCGGGCAGCCGGCTGCCGGTGCCACCTGTAATAGAACGTGACGACCGTGTTTTCGCCAAGCCTTTGCGTTTCAAGCAAAAGAGAAAGAGAAGATGTGCGGATCGTGTGCCAGCCATCCGTATCATCTGCCCGGTCGGGCGCCTGCACATCATCGAGCGGCCAGGTGAACGGCAGGTCGGGCACGTTATACTCGTCGCACGAAGAACCCTCGTAATAAGCATCGGCATCGAGCAAATCCTGCTTGTCTTCAGGCAGCATCGAATCGAGCACAGCCTGTGGGTAGCCGCGCTGCGCCAGCTGTGCATCCAGCGCAGAATCATTGCCCGCCGGCGGCTCCTCTATGGCCGGCATATTCTGCAGCACCGGGACAACAAAGGCCGCAATCAAAAACACGGCGGCAAAAGCCAGTCCAAGAGCCAGCCCTTTATTTAAGCGTTTCATAAACAGCCCCCTTTCTGCAAGGGCATAAAACCTTACAAAAGATTTTGCATTAAACGAAACAAACGTGCTCAGTCTTTAAAATAAATCTGCTCATTATAAGATGTTATCTCGTGTATGTCATTTTTGTTAATAGATACATATACGGGCATACCGCTGGTTTTCAGATATTGTTCTACATCTTCCGGTGTGTACGTTTTGGAGACAAAGTAGACCGCAGAAATCGTGCTGCTTCCAGCCTCTTTTGCAACCCGCAAACCTGCATCATCCTCAACCCAGATATACGCATTTTCTTTACACCACAGAAGCGGCGTAATCATATACTCAACATCTTCTGTTGCATTTTGGACTACGATATCGACCTGGTACACATTAAACCGGTTTAAATCATACTGCATTTGCTGTTCTGTTTCGGACAACTCTATACCGTACAGTTGCGCATCGGGTAACAGGACATCAGCTGTTTGACCAAGAACATTTTGCCACCATGCGTCTTTGCTCAAATCTGTTACCACGGACACGGAGTCAATAGAAATCTTCGCGTTTTCCTTTAAGTTCTGAATATAGATCTTGCGCCCGACAACCGCCAAAATCACAGCCACAATGGCCACAACGATCACGCCAACAACCAGCGCCGCTTTTTTCTTTTTCATACACACCCTCCTTTAAGCACAAAAATGAAACACCAGTATGGATACGGATTCATATATGTGCTTTTACGATTCTGTGTTATACTGCTTGCACAAACGTGAATTTTGACCGCATAAACAAACACATAAAACACATAGATTTTTTGCAGTTACCTTGATGCACAGATAAAATTCAAAAAACAGACACTTTTCTATTTTCAGTATAGCACAGCTGGCGAAATTGTCAACCGTTTATCAATCTTTTTACACATTTCCCTGTTTATAGGTACAATTACAAACAAAAAGACAGAGCATAACGCTCTGTCTTTTTGCTTATTGTAGAGAAATGAAGAACTGTTTAGTCTTGCACTTTCTTCTTGCGCGTAAGCGCAACCACGCAGCAGACGGCGCCCGCCGCACCGACGACAAGCAGGAAATAAGCCATCTGGGTGTGCGCACCGGTGTCCGGGCTGACGGTGCTGGTATCAGCGCTGACAACTGTGCTGTTATCCGTCGTGACAGACGGCGCAGCCGTTGTGTCGGTCTCGCTGCCGCTCACCGGCTCGGTCGGCTGTGTTGCCGGTTCGCTCGGGTCAGTCGGGTCCGTTGCCGGTTCACTCGGATCGGTCGGATCCGTTGCCGGTTCACTCGGATCGGTCGGGTCTGTTGCCGGTTCGCTCGGATCGGTCGGGTCTGTTGTCGGTTCGCTCGGATCGGTCACTACGACCGGGATCGTCTGTGTTTCTACCACCGTGCCGCAGACCGGGCAAAGAAGCTGCTGCAGACCTTCTTCGGTTTCCGTGGCTTCCTGAACGGTCTGCCATTCCGCCAGCGAATGGTCACAGGTGAAGACAACCGGCGTTTTCGCCGTTTCTTCGGTCATGAGATATTCACCATTACCGTCTGGCGCAGCCAGCATGAAGTCAACCATGGCAAAATCATCTGCCGAGAGCGTGCCGCCAACATAGGCGAACTGCATGACCCACAGTGCCGTATCTTCCGTGAGCGCCTGGGCGTTCGCGAACGAAGCACGCACCGCATTTTCTACATAAGGATCATCCGGATTGACTGCGATCATAGCGGCCGAAGTAGTAGATACAGTATCTACAAATTTCACTTTTTCAGGATTATACGTTACCGTAAAGTTGCCGGAGGCTGCACCGGCATCGCCCGACAGCACTACGGAAACGGTGACGTTTTTGCCGGCAGCCGACACTTTGACCGTGTAACCGGCCGCTTCATCTGCGCTGGCCACGAGCACGCTCATGCACGCCGTCATCAGAACGCAGACTGCCAACAAAACGGACAGGATCTTCTTTTTCATGTTCTCACCTTTCTTCGTAAATTTTGCTATTTTACGGCTTGCGCCGAAACAGATTCGTTAAAAAGGAACATTAAAGAGACGGGATGATGTGCGCGTCATACTGCAAGATCCGCATCGCGTCAGACGCATCGACAACGCCATTCGCATCCACATCGGCCACTGCCAGCTGTGCATCGGTCAGTTCGATCAAATGCGCATCATATTGCAGAATCTGCATCGCGTCGGATGCATCGACAACGCCGTTTGCATCCACATCGCCCAGCAGGCCGGCCGGCGTAGTGGCGCGGACCGGAACCGTGACCGTGCCGTCCTCAATGAGATAGTCGCCGACCTCAGCCAGTTCATAGCCCGCAGGGATGTCGGTCAGCGCGCTGGAGTTCACATTCGTCGCATCGGCGTCTACCGTGACCACACCTTCGCCAACCTGCACGTCATTGTCCTTGTCCCAATAGATAATGCTAACGGTCTGCGTGGTGGCAGCAGGGCGGACTTCTACCCAGATCCAGCCATCGTTGATAGCGAAGTCACCGACCGAAACCAGCTCGTAACCCGCAGGAATATCAGTCAACGCACTGGAGTTCACGTTCCACGCATCCACGTCTACCGTGACTTCACCTTCGCACACCTGTTTGTCATTTTCCACATCCCAGTAGTTCACGCCAACGGTCTTTGTGGTGGCAACGGGGCGGACTTCTACCCAGATCCAGCCATCATTGATAGCGAAGTCACCGACCGAGACCAGCTCGTAGCCCGCAGGGATATCGGTCAGCGTACTGGAGTTCACGTTCCACGCATCCACGTCTACCGTGACTTCGCCTTCGCACACCTGTTTGTCATTTTCCACATCCCAGTAGTTTACGCCAACGGTCTGTGTGGTGATGGGACGAACTTCGGCCACAACTTCATATCCAATGCGGACATCGCCCAAATTTACGAGTTCATACCCTTGCGGAATATCCGTCAGAGTCGTTGTGTTCACATTGATCTCATCTTCTGCCACAGTGACAGACTCGCCCAGCACATACCGTCCCTCGCCGGGGATATAGTAAATGACGGTGACCGTCTTGCCGGCATTAACGCCATCCGCACTATAAGCTAAAAGCTGGTTGGCTTTTGCTGCCATGGAGGTGGGTTCCTCTGTAGCGACAGGGCGGACATCCACAAAAATCCAGCCATCATTGATGGTAACGTCACCAACCGCAGCCAGCTCGTAGCCCTCGGGAACGTCGGTCAACGCACTGGTATTCACATTCGTCGCATCAGCGTCTATCATGATCTTGCCTTCACCGGCCTGTTTGCCGTTTTCCACATCCCAGTAGTTCACGCCAACGGTCTGCATAGCGGCGACGGGGCGGACTTCCACATAGATCCAGCCATCATTGATGGTAACGTCACCGACCGTAGCCAGCTCGTAGCCCTCGGGGATATCGGTCAGCGCACTGGTATTCACGTTCGTC
>URDW01000073.1 GCA_900546735.1 uncultured Oscillospiraceae bacterium | reverse complement strand
GAAAGTCGCCCACGAGGCCGGCGTGCCGCTGATCGTGGACAACACGTTCGCCACACCCGTCAACTGCCGCCCGTTTGAATGGGGCGCCGACATCGTCATGCACTCCACCACCAAATATATGGAGGGGCACGCCTCCACCATCGGCGGCGTAGTCGTGGACAGCGGCAAATTCGACTGGACGCAAAACGACAAATTCCCCGGCCTGACCCAGCCGGACGACAGCTACCACGGCCTGGTTTACAGCGACCTGGGCGAGGCGGCCTACATCACCAAAGCCACGGTACAGCTGATGCGTGACCTGGGCAGCGTGCAGAGCCCGCAAAACGCCTTTTTGCTGAACATGGGGCTGGAAACGCTGCACCTGCGTATGCCGCGCCACTGCGAAAACGCCAAAAAAGTGGCCGAATACCTGCAAAACCACGACAAGGTAGAGTGGGTGGAATGCGCCATGCTGCCCGGCGACCGCCAGTACGAAGCCGCCCGGAAATATATGCCGAACGGCACCTGCGGCGTGGTCTCCTTTGGCATTAAGGGCGGACGCGAGGCCGCCACAAAGTTTATGGACAGCCTGCGCCTGGCCGCCATTGTGACCCATGTGGCCGACGTGCGCACCTGCTGTTTGCACCCGGCCTCTACCACGCACCGCCAGCTGACCGACGAGGAACTGGTCGCCGCCGGCGTAAGCCCCGACCTGGTGCGCTTTTCCGTTGGCATTGAAAACGCCGACGACATCATCGCCGACATCGAACAGGCATTTGCGCAGGTATAACAAGCAACATTAACAAAAAAGAGCTTATCGAACAAATCGCTCGATAAGCTCTTTTTTATTGTTTTGTTTTTAACCGACGCCTATAGCGCGCAACAGCCCGTTTTGGTGCATGCAGCCCATACACAATATTCAACACGGCGGCAGCCGCGCTCACCGCGCTAAAAAGCAACAAATCACAAAGCATACGCAAAAGCACCTGCACATCCGTTTCTATCACAGCCGAATAAAACGGCCGCACACAAAAAGCCGGTAAAATATTCTTTGTTGCTCATTTACTGCGCGCTGAGCATAGTGATATTACTGCTGATTTCCTTAGGAAAATTACTTTGTTTTACGCTGCCGATAATGGCCGTGATAAACGGTACCAGGCACAAAAACCAGCCCACGACCAGACCGACGATCTTGCCCGTCCACGCCGCATCGCTGTAGTTGACCATCAGCGTGCCGTTGTTGACGGTCATGGTGGCCTTGATGCCAAGGTCCATGCCGAGCAGCATGTTGATGCCGCCTACACCTTTGTCAAATTCCATAATGACGGAATTATTCATATTCGCCACGTTTACCGTAAAACCCTGCGCACGGTACATATCCGCAAGCTGTTGTGCCATCGCATTCACATCAAAATTTTCCGCTACGTTGAGCATAAGGTTATCTGCCATTTTTTCTCCTTCTTTCATTTTATTTTTATTCTATAAACAAGTATGGTGCCTTGTTTAAAGCTGTTATCATACCAACGTGCCGGTCGCAAGGCGAAAAATATATACACCTAAAAATAAAATCACACTGATACACAGCAACGCCAGTTCCGTATGAGCCGAAAACTTCCAAATACGACGGACACACAACAGATAAATGCCCCACAATATAACCAGCCAAAAAAGCGGATGATAGGAAAATGCACCTACAATATCCAATTTAAGTAAACACAGCATTGCCCGTGTCAGGCCGCAGCCCGGACAGGCTACGCCGAAAATCAGCCGAAACGGACAACGGTAAACAAATACCAAAAACACCGCGCCTGCCAAATAACGCAAACCGGTAAAAATACGCTGTTTCATCTTTGCGCGCAAGCGAACACTTCTTTGCAGCTACACTGTTTATAATTCTGATACAGAATTATAAATTTATTATAATTCCGTAAAAAAATTTTGTCAAGCCGTTTTCGTACTAGAATTGCAGTAGGAAACGGCGGGGTGAGAAAATGAAGCTGCGCAAAAAAGCATACGGCGACTGCAACATGGTGGGGCGCAATATTGAACGGCTGCGCAAGGCGCAGGGCATTAAGCAAAAGGACTTTATTTCCAAAATGCAGGTGATGGGGCTGGACATCAACCCCACCAGTTACTCCAAGCTGGAGGGGCAGTTGCGCCTGGCGACCGACAAAGAAGTCTATGTGATCGCCAAGCTTTTGGACGTGCCGATCCAGGCGCTTTTTGACCCTGATGACGAAACATAAAAAAACCGCCCCGGCGAGATTTTCGCCGGGGCGGTCGCACTTTATTTTATGATCTTTGCATCAGAATGACCCACAAAAAGTCTTCACCATACAGGCCGCTGTCCGTCTGCTTTTGCATTTTGCGAAAGCAAATATTTAAACGAGCGCGTAATGCCATCCCTGCAAGGCAGCAAAGAAGCAGTCACACCGCCCACTTTCCCGGCGCAAAAAGCAGCCTAAAACCCGGCGGTCTCAAAATAAAGCGGCAAAAGCGTTTTGGGGTACGGCACGAACCGGCCGCTTTGCAGAAGCGCCTGCACTTCGGCAAGGGTTGCAAAGCGCACGGCGGCGACCTCTTCTGGCTGCAGGGTCAAATCTTCGACCTGCACGTTTTGGCGCAGAATGTAAACATCGTCAAACCCAGCCGCAAAATGGAGCGTAAAAGCCGGGCGCACGCCGGAAAGATCAAGAGACAGGCC
The DNA here is from genome assembly GCA_900546735.1 of uncultured Oscillospiraceae bacterium. Taxonomy (GTDB): domain Bacteria; phylum Bacillota; class Clostridia; order Oscillospirales; family Acutalibacteraceae; genus Scybalenecus; species Scybalenecus merdavium. The sequence goes on along the minus strand of URDW01000073.1, from coordinate 7,420 downwards.
AAGTTCCTCGCGCACCTCGCGCGCGGCGGCCTGCGCGCTTGTCTCGCCGTGCAGGGCGCTGCCGCCGGCCGACACATCCCACAGACCCGGCCAGCCTTTTTTGGTGGTTTGGCGCTGCTGAATGAGCAGCCGGCCGGCGTCGTTAAAAAGGCAGGCGTGCACGATCAGGTGATAGTCGCCGGGCGCAAGCTTTTGGCCGCGCACGGCCAGGCGGCCGGTCGGCTGCCGGTTGGCATCATAGACATCCCAAAGTTCCATAAAAGCCCCCAAAAAGAAATGCAGCGCCTGCACAGCCGTGCAAGCCCTGCACAAAAAGCGCGGCGCACCGGCCTGCTTTCACAGATTTTTTTAAAATTCGTTTTTAATGCTGCGGGCAAACAGCGACTTGAGCGTTTCGCCCTTTTCGCCGTTTTCATAAAGCATGTGGTAAACGGCGCGGCAGATGGGCAGGTCGACCCCATACTTTTCACTCAGGCGCACCAGCGCCTTGACGGTGTAATAGCCCTCGGCCAGCTCCGTATAATCCTCACCACGCACGAACGCTTCGCCGAAGCGGCGGTTGTGGCTGTATTTGGAAAAAACGGTGGCCTCATAGTCGCCCAGGTGGCACAGGCCGTAGGCCGAAAGTTCATTGCCGCCCATGGCCGAGATGAGCCGGGCGATCTCGCGCGTGCCGCGCGACATCAGCGCGCCCTTCAGCGACGAAACACCGGCGCCGTCGAGCATGCCGGCCGCAATGCCGACCACGTTCTTGGCCGCCGCGCCCACCTCGTTGCCGAGCAGGTCGGCGCCGTAATAAAAGCGGATCAGGTCGCTGGAAAACGAGTCCACCAAAAGGCGCTTCAGATCCTCATCTGCACTGTCGATGACCATGCAGTTGGGCACGCCGGCATAAAATTCCTGCACATGGCCGGGCCCGAGCCAAACGGCCACGCGGTTGTCGGGCGCGGCGCGCTGCACGATCTCAGACAGGCGCTCGAGCGTTTCCGTGTCGATGCCCTTCATGCACAGAATAAAAATTTTGCCGTGCAGGTCATAGGGCGCAAGCTGCTGCATCAGGCTGCGCAGCTGCTGGGCGCCGATGGAGATCAAAACCGCGTCGGCCCCCACGACACAGCGAAGATCCGTTGTCAGCTTTACCGACGGCGGCAGGGTGATGAGGCCGTTTGTGCGCGTGTCCAGAAACTGCTGCATTTTTGCAGAGCCGCTGCGGCCGTAAAGCGTAATGTGCTGGCCGATATGGTCCAGGTACCAGGCGATGAACGAGCCCCAGCGGCCGCAGCCGATGACAGAAATATGCATAAAAATCCTCCTACCGCAGCTGCGGGATGACAAGCGTTGCGATCTGGAAAAAGATCAGAAGCGAAACAGAGTCCAGAATGGTGGTGATGAGCGGGTTTGCGACGACCGCCGGGTCAAAGCCGATTTTTTTGACGATGACCGGCAGCGACGCGCCGATGACCTTGGCCACCAGCACCTCCACGATCAGGGTGAGCGAAACGGCCAGCGCGACCGGAATGGTGACGGCCAGGTTCTGCAGCAGCAGACGGTCGAACAAAAGCATTTTGGCAAAGTTGACCACGGCCAGGCCAAGCCCGCAGGCCAGGCCGACGCCCGCCTCCTTGCCGATGATGCGGAAAATGTCTTTATAATTGACCTCGCCGAGCGACAGCGAGCGGATGATGGTGCTGGCCGCCTGCGAACTGGAGTTACCGCCGGTGCCGGTCAGCATCGGGATAAACGAAGTCAGCACGACGACGGCCGCCAGCTTTTCCTCAAACGAAGTGATGATCAGCTGCGTGAACGTGGCCGAGATCATCAAGATCAGCAGCCAGGGCATGCGCTTTTTAAACGTTTCCAAAACACCGGTCTTCAGATACGGCCGGTCGTTCGGCACGATAGCGGCCATACGCTGGATGTCCTCGGTGCTCTCCTCACGCAGAACGTCGAGGGCGTCGTCGATGGTGATGATGCCGACGAGCCGCTCCTCCATGTCGCACACGGGCATAGCCAGGAAGTTGTACTTGTCGAACTGGTTGGCCACGACCTCCTGGTCGTCGAGCGTATTGATGTAAATGACGTTCTTTTCCATAAAATCATCGATCACGTCGGTGTCTTTATGCAGAAGAAGCTCCTTTACCGTCGTCACGCCCAAAAGCTTACGGAAATTGTCGGTCACATAGCAGGTGTAAATCGTCTCTTTGTCCACAGCCGTGCGCTTGATGCGTTTGATGGCGTCCTCCACCGTCATGTCGCGCTTCAAGTGCACGAACTCGGTGGTCATGATGCTGCCGGCGCTGTCCTCCGGGTAACGCAGCAGCGTGTTGATGGCGCTGCGCGTCTCCTTGTCCGTATTGGACAGGATACGGCGCACGACGTTGGCCGGCATTTCCTCAATAATGTCGACCGTATCGTCCAGGTAAAGCTCGTCAAACACTTCCTGCAGCTCTGCGTCTGAAAACGTGTGGATCAGGCTCTGCTGCGTGTCGTTGTCAAACTCTACGAATGTTTCGGCCGCGTTTTCCTTGCTGAGCAGGCGAAAAAGCACCATGCGGTCGCCCTCGTCAAACTGCTCCAGCACGGCGGCTGCGTCAGCGGCATTAAGCGCATTTAAATCTTTTTTCAGTTTGGAATACTTTTTTTCTGCGTAAAGCGAACGGATCTTTTCAACGATCTGCGCCTCATCGTACATATCCATACAGTCCGCCTCCCTTTTCTTTCATCCGTTCTTTTCCCGCTGCGCCGGCCTTTGGAACGCCCGCCCCCGGCGGCGGGAGCGGCACGCTACATTTCGGGGCCGTCTGAACCGTTCGGCTCGCGCTCCCCTTCAAAAAACGCAATGTCGTCCGGCGGCAGGGTGCTTAAAAACACGCGCCGCAAAACCGGCACGGCCACCAGCAGCAAGGCAAGCCCAAAGCCGCCTGCCCCGAGCGCGATCTTGACCCCGGGCTGCGACAAAAACGGCCGGCTGGCAATGATGGTGTCGATGTCGCCGTTTTCCAGGCAGCGCACGAACTGCGCCTGCGTGAGCGAGACGCGCACCGTTTGAAACGTGTAGGTGCGCGTGGTCATGTCGGACGCGGTGACCGTGATGTTGACAGCCGGGTTCTGGTCCGGCTCCAGCACAAATTCAAACGGGCCGGAGCACACGGCGTTTGCATCGTTTGCGACCGGGTAAATGTTGAGCACCGTCAAATCAGACGGGATATAAAGCGTGTAGGACGGCATGTCCTCATAAATATCGTCGGCCAGATAGGCGCAGTTGAATTCAATGGAGGCAAGCGACGCGTCGGAATTGACGACCACATCGTCCACATTCGTATAGGTGAATTCATACCTGCGCCGCGCATTTTGGGTCTGCACGGTGGCCACGATGCCGGTCTCCGCCCCGGCTTCGTTGACGTTGTATGTAATATACAGGCGGCCGGATGTGATCTCGTAGCTTTTAAGCAGCGGCCTCTGCCCCGGCTCGTCCAGCGTGAACGTATAGGAATAACGGTCGCCGGCAAACGGTTCGTTGATCTTTCCGCCGTCAAACGAAATGCTCTCCAGATAGGGCTCGGCCTGCGCATTGCCGGCAGCCGTACTGCCGTCGGCCGCCCAGGCACAGGCGCACGACCACAACGAAACGAACAATGCCGCAAGAAAAACGGCAGCACTGCGCCGCAGCCCTTTCATGGATCCACCCCTTCATCAAATCAACAACACAAAAAATAAATGGTCACTGGGTGCCGGACACAGCCCAGCGGATGCCGGTGCGCGCCTGCGCCGCCTCGGCCGTCTGTGTGTCGGAAGCACCGATAATATAAAAAGCATCGCTCTCGCTGTTGTCCAGCGCCTCGGCAGAGGCAGCGGGCACGGCACGGTAAAACGTGCAGGCGCTGCCCAAATCGTTTTGCAGCCGTTCTTTCAGTTCGGCATACACATCCTGCCCGTAATAGACCGTGCCGGCCGGGAACGTGCAGCCGTCCAGCACAAAGGCACGCACGCCGGACTGGGCGATCTCTTCAATGATATTTTTGATATAGTTATAAGCGTCTGTGCTTTGCGGGTCCAGGTACATGCTGCCCGCACTGTCGGCAAACAGCGTGCCCTGCGTGCTGTGCAGCGCCGCGTCCGGCATGGCCGCGGCCGCCAGACTGTCCTGAAAACAGAAAATGTGCGCGGCAAGCACCACGCCGCTTTCCTGCAAAGCAGCGACAGACCCGGAAAGATCCGGCGCAGGGGCCGAAACGGCGCCTGCCTGCGCAACCTGGTCAAGCCGGCTCTGGTAGCCCAGCGTGCCGTCGGCGCGCTTCAGCTCGGCCAGCACGGTGGTGCAGCTGCTTTCGGCGCACTGTGCCGCAAGCGCCGCCACACGGTCTGCCCCGTCCAGATCACCGGCAGACGCCACGGCGGCGCGCCCGGGCGCCGGCACGCCGGCTGTGCCGGCTGCGCCGACCGCCTCCACCGCCGTATCGGCCGGGGGAGAGACGCGCAGCATGTAGAGATCCATGACCGTGTAGCCGGTGCCGACCAAAACGATCACGCACACGGCGATGATCAGGTTTTGCAGCCACTTTCGGCGGCTTTCCGGCGTCATGCGCTTTTTCTTCGGCTTTTCGCGTTTGTAGTCGAACTTGTCGTAGTACGAGCCGCTGACAATGTACTTGTCGGCAAAATCGATCGGGCGGCCCTGCGGCTCCTCGGTCCACTTTTTGCCGTAGCTGGCCGTGCCGTAATAATTGCGCCTTTTTTTCTTTTTTCGGTTTGGGTGGTTATAAACATAACCGTAACGCTTATTTTTCTTTTTCACTGGGCACAACTTCTCAATTCCAAAATGGTTTTTGCCGGGTCGGGGCTGCCGAACACAGCCGAGCCGGCCACGAACACGTTGGCGCCGGCCGCCGCCGCCTGTGCGATCGTTGCGGGCGAAATGCCGCCGTCCACCTCAATGTCCAGATCGGGGCGCAGGGCGCGCAGGGCGCGCACTTTTTCCAGCTGGTCGGCCATAAACTTTTGGCCGCCGAAGCCGGGTTCCACCGTCATGACGAGCACCATGGCCAGTTTGTCCAGATAGGGCAAAACGGCCTCGGCCGGCGTTGCCGGTTTTAGGGCAATGGCCGGGCGTGCGCCGCAGGCGATGATTTTGTCGACCGTTTGACCGGGGTCGCTTTCGCTTTCAAAATGAAACGAGATGAGGTCTGCCCCGGCGCGGACAAAATCTTCGATATAAATAAGCGGGTCGCGGATCATCAGGTGCACGTCGAACGGGACGGCGCACACTTTTTTCAGCGCGGCAATGACCGGCGCGCCGAACGTGATGTTCGGCACAAAGCAGCCGTCCATAACATCCAGATGGATAAAATCGGCGCTTTTACACTTTTGCAGCTCACTTTCCAGACGGGCAAAATTGCTGGCGAGCATGGAGGGTGCGATCTTTGCCTGCACGGCCCCCGCCTCCTTTCACACAGGCGCCGCAAAGCGGCGGACAGCCCGTGATTTTTTTGATATTTTTTTGACATTTGAAGTGAAAATATCACATAAAGTATTCTACCATTATAAGGCACAAAAAGCAACAGAATATCCGCCGGACGATTTGGAAATCCCTGTGAAATTTTTGTGAATTTTTACCCCCTGCCGCCGCATACCGCCCGGCGGCGGAAATTTATGGTTGCTATTCGAAAAACGATGGTGTAAAATATATAGAAATCAAAAGCGAACAAAAGCTGATTTTTGAAATTCCCGGCAAATCCGGGTCAAGGAGGCTGCCATGATCCAGGCAAACAATGTCAGCGTACAGTTTGGCGGACGCACGCTATTTAAAAATGTGAACGTCACGTTTTCCGCCGGCAACTGCTACGGTATCATCGGCGCGAACGGCGCCGGCAAATCCACATTTTTAAAAGTGCTCGACGGCGAGCTGGAACCGCAGTCCGGCGAAGTGTTCATCACCCCGGGCGAGCGCCTTTCCGTGCTGAAGCAGGACCACTTTGCCTACGACGAGTACGAGGTGGTGCGCACTGTGCTGATGGGCAACCCGCGCCTGATCGAAATTATGGAGGAGAAGGACGCGCTTTACGCGAAGCCCGACTTCAGCGAGGAAGACGGCGTGCGCGCCGGCGAGCTGGAGGCGGAGTTTGCCGACCTGGACGGCTGGAACGCCGAGTCGGACGCCGAATTCATGCTCAACAAGCTTGGCGTGCCGGACGACAAGCACTATGTAAAAATGGCGGAACTGCCCGGCGACATGAAAGTGAAAGTACTGCTGGCGCAGGCCCTTTTCGGCAACCCCGACATTTTGCTGCTGGACGAGCCGACGAACCACCTGGACCTGACCGCCATCCGCTGGCTGGAGGACTTTTTGCTGAACTTTGAGAACACCGTGATCGTGGTGTCGCACGACCGCCACTTTTTAAACAAGGTGTGCACCCACATCTGCGACGTGGACTTCGGCAAGATCGAGATGTATGTGGGCAACTACGACTTCTGGTACGAGTACACCCAGATCCGCCAGCGCCAGGCGCGCGACCTGAACAAAAAGAGCGAGCAGAAGATCAAAGAGCTGCGCGAATTCATTCAGCGCTTTTCGGCCAACGCCTCCAAATCGAAGCAGGCCACGAGCCGCAAAAAGCAGCTGGAAACGCTGGAGGCCGAAATGCTGGACATGCCGGTGTCCAGCCGCCGCTTCCCCTACGTTGCGTTTCAGCCCGACCGCGAGGTGGGCAACGACCTGCTGCGTGTGGACCACCTGACCAAAACCGTTGGCGACCGCAAGGTGCTGGACGACATTTCCTTTGTGATCCACCCGCACGACAAGGTGGCCTTTGTGGGCGGCGATGCCGTGGCCAAGACAACGCTTTTCAAGATCATCATGGGCGAAGAGGAGCCGGACGAGGGCAGCTACAAATGGGGCGTAACGACCTCGCAGAGCTACTTCCCGAGCGACAATTCCAAATACTTTGACGGCGTGGACCTGACGCTCATTGACTGGCTGCGCCAGTACACCGAGCAGAAGCTGGAGACCGACATCCGCGGCTGGCTGGGCCGGATGCTGTTCAGCGGCGAAGAGGCGCTGAAAAAGGCAAACGTGCTGTCGGGCGGCGAGCGCGTGCGCTGCATGCTGTGCAAAATGATGCTTTCGGGCGCAAACGTGCTGATTTTGGACGAACCGACGAACCACCTGGACCTGGAGTCCATCACCGCGCTGAACGATGGCCTGATCCGCTACCCCGAAACGGTGCTGTTCACCTCGCACGACCACCAGTTTGTGCAGACGGTGGCCAACCGTATTATGGAAGTAAGCGGCAGCAGGCTGCTGGACAAAAAAGGCACCTACGAGGAATTTTTGGCCGACTTCGACGAGGAGCAGCTTAAAAAATACTGATTCTTACACCGCAAAAAGCATGCTGACAGACTGCCAAAAAGGCGAGCTGGATTT
>URDW01000072.1 GCA_900546735.1 uncultured Oscillospiraceae bacterium | reverse complement strand
CTATTTTCAAAATTTTTTCTACGCGCGGTCCAACCGGCTTTTTCGACAGTCTCAAGCGCGGCAAAGCCGCGCTTTTTGTGCATTATTGTACTCAGTTATGTTCTACTGCAGCAAAGGCTCAAACAGCAACAATGTTGACAAGCTTGCCGGGCACATAGATCTCTTTTTTGATCTGTTTGCCCGCAATGGCTGCTGCAATGACCGGATTGGCTTTTGCCGCCGCCAGTACATCCTCTTTGCTGATGTCGGCCGGCACAACGATACGCGCACGCACCTTGCCCATGATCTGCAAAGCGATCTCAACAGAGTCGGCCTTCGTCTTTGCCTCGTCATAAGTACACCATTTCTGCTGATTGAGCATGCCGCTGTAACCAAGGCGCTGCCACATTTCTTCCGTAACGTGCGGTGCAAACGGGTTCAACAGAATCAAAAACGTCTGCATTTCCGCGCGGTTGATCTGCTTTTGGTCATAGATCTTATTCAGCAGCGTCATCAGCGCAGCGATCGCAGTATTGGCCTTCAGATGGTCGATATCGTAGGTGACCTTTTTGATGGTTTTGTGGAAATCGGCCTCCAGCTCCTTGGAGTAGGCGTCGCCGCCGGTCACGATCTCCTGCAAATTCCAAACGCGCTCCACAAAACGCTTGCAGCCCTTGATGGATTCCGGGTTCCACGGCGCGGCCTTTTCAAAGTCGCCGATGAACATTTCATAAAGGCGCATGGTATCGGCGCCGTACTGGTCGACGACCTCATCGGGATTTACGACGTTGCCGCGGGACTTGCTCATTTTTTCGCCGTTTTTACCAAGGATCATACCATGAGACGTGCGCTTCTGGTACGGCTCTTTTGTGGGCACAACACCGATGTCATACAGGAATTTATGCCAGAAACGGCTGTAAAGCAGGTGCAGCGTCGTGTGCTCCATGCCGCCGTTGTACCAATCGACCGGGCTCCAGTACTCGAGCGCTTCTTTGGAAGCAAGCGCCTGGTCGTTGTGCGGGTCCATATAGCGCAGGAAATACCAGGAGGAACCGGCCCACTGCGGCATCGTGTCCGTCTCGCGCTTGGCGGGGCCGCCGCAGTGCGGACAGGTGGTGTTGACCCAGTCTGTCATCTTGGCAAGCGGGCTTTCGCCGTTTTCTGTGGGCTCATAGCTTTCCACATCCGGCAGACAAAGCGGCAGGTCTTTTTCGTCGAGCGGCACATAGCCGCACTTTTCACAGTATACGATCGGGATCGGCTCGCCCCAGTAGCGCTGGCGCGAGAACACCCAGTCTCTGAGCTTAAAATTGACCTTTTCACGCCCTTTGCCGCTTTCGGTCAAAAACTTCAGCATGGCTTTTTTCGCATCGTCCACAGACAGGCCGTTCAAAAAGCCGGAATTGACGAGCGTGCCGGTCGCACAGTCGGTATAGGCTTCTTTTTCCACATCGCCGCCGGCAACGACTTCAATGATCGGCAGGCCGAATTTCTTGGCGAATTCCCAGTCACGCGTATCGTGCCCCGGCACAGCCATGATGGCGCCGGTGCCGTAAGAGGTCAGAACATAGTCCGAAATAAAAATCGGAATCTCCCTGTCATTGACCGGGTTGATGCCCATTACACCGTCCAGACGCACGCCGGTTTTTTCCTTATTGATCTCAGTGCGCTCAAAGTCGGACTTTTTGGCCGCCATAGCCTGGTAAGCGCGCACCTCATCCATGTTTTTGATCTGCGCCGCCCACTTTTCGATCAACGGGTGTTCGGGTGAAATGACCATGTACGTTGCGCCAAACAGTGTGTCGCACCGGGTGGTGTAAACGGTCAGTGTGTCGCCGGCCGTGGTGGCAAAATCCACCTCGGCGCCGGTCGAACGGCCGATCCAGTTTTTCTGCTGCGTTTTAACGCGGTCGATAAAGTCCACGTCGTCCAAATCCTTGACCAGGCGGTCGGCATATTTGGTGATGCCCAGCATCCACTGGCTCTGCGTTTTGCGGATAACTTCGCTGCCGCAGCGCTCGCACACGCCGTCCACGACCTCTTCGTTTGCCAGCACACATTTGCACGAGGTGCACCAGTTGACCGGCATTTCTTTTTTATAGGCCAGGCCGTGCTTGAACATCTGCAAAAAGATCCACTGTGTCCATTTGTAATAAGACGGGTCGGTGGTGTTGATCTCACGGCTCCAGTCGAACGAAAAGCCGAGCGACTGCAGCTGCTGCTTAAAGTGGGCAATGTTCTTTTTGGTCACCTCAGCCGGATGCACATGGTTTTTGATGGCGTAGTTTTCCGTCGGCAGGCCGAACGCATCCCACCCCATTGGGTAAAGCACGTTGTAACCCTCCAGGCGCTTCTTGCGCGCCACGATGTCGAGCGCGGTATAGGAGCGCGGATGGCCGACGTGCAGACCCTGACCGCTTGGATAAGGAAATTCGACCAGGCAGTAATACTTGGGCAAAGAGGAGTTGTTTTTCGCATGGAAAACGCCCTTTTCCTCCCAAATGTTCTGCCACTTTTTCTCTACTGATTTAAAATCATAATCCATTTGCTTCGTCCTCCGCAAGTAGTTTTTCTGTATCCAAAATCTCGCCGTCGCGCCACAGGCGCTCAAGGTCAAAGAAAGCACGTTCTTTTTCCGTGAAAATATGCACGACCACACTGCCGTAATCCATGCAGATCCAGCCGGAAGATTTACCCTCGATATGATGCGGCATGATCTGCTGCTGGTCAAGCTGGTACTCTACCTCATCGGCGATCGCCTTGATCTGCGTAGACGACGTACCGCTGCAAATCACAAAATAGTCAGCCAGCACAGACAAATCGGCAATGCCGATGGCCTGAATGTTTTCGGCCTTTTTGCTTTCGGCAGCGCGCAGAGCTGTTTTCACAATGTGCAGGATCTCTTCCTTTTCCATTTACTTCTCCTTCATAATGATCTCATTATAAGCAGACGTTGTGTCGGGGTGCAGCACACGCTGCTTGCCCACAACGTCCTTTATTGTATATTCTAGCGCGTAAAGCATGCCCGCGTCAAGCCCCTCATACGCTTTTGCCCGCATGGTCTCCACATCCGGGTACTGCCGGTCGTCTGAAATAAAATCGGCCAGATAAAGGACTTTGGCAAGCTTTGGCATGCCGGCGCACGCCGTGGTGTGAAACCGAATGGCCGTAAAGACTTCGCCATCGTCGATCTGCAGTGCGTCGCGCACATAGACGGCGCCGGACATCTGGTGATAAACGGCCGGGGAACGGCGTTCGACCTCGCCAAAAGGCAGATTTCCCTGCTTGATCCAGCGGATCTGTTCTTCGGGCGGCATTTCCTTGGTAATATCGTGCAGCAAACCGGCCAAAAAAGCCCGGTTGACATCAGCACCGTATTTTTCCGCCAGCTGCACGGCCGCTTTGGCCACGCACACCGAATGGTGAAAACGGTAGGACGACAGCTTTTCGCGGATCAGTTCCATATACTTGTTTACATCATACTGCACCGTAAAGGCCTCTTTCATAAATATATTTCTGCACACATTCGGGCACCAGGCCGCTGATCGGCCGGCCGCTGTGCAGACGGCTGCGGATCTCGGTGGAGCTGACCTCCAGCACCGGGTAAATGACGGGATCCAGCACAAAAGTGCGTTTTAGACCGATTTTTTCACCGTGTGCCAAAAGCTGCGCACGGCTGAGCCCGTGCACACGCGGCGCCGTACAGACGGTAAGGCCGGACGCGATCTTTTCATAGTCTTTCCACTTTTGGAACTGTAAAAACTGATCGGAGCCAATGATCAAAAACAGCTCGTCTGACGGGAAATCACGGCAAAACTGCTCGACCGTATCCACCGTGTAGCTGACGCCGCTGCGGCGCAGTTCACAGTCGGACACAAAATAGGCAGCATTGCCCTGCACGGCAAGCTTTACCATTTGCAGACGGTCGCCTGCGGGTGCGATCTCCTCGCCTGCTTTCCACGGCGGAAAAGCCGCCGGCACAAAACAGACGCGGTCAAGCGAAAGCGCCCGGCAATAGGCTGCAGACAGATGCAGGTGGCCGTTGTGCACCGGGTTGAAGCTGCCGCCGAAAATGGCCGTTTTCACCGGCCGGACCGGCCGCCCGGTGTTTTGCGTGCACGATTAAACTGTGTTCTGGCAGCCTTTTTTTGTTCTGCCGCTGCGTTGCGCTGGCGCAGACCCATGATCTTCACTTTTTTTGCCTTGGCCTTTTTGGCCTTGGCACGCGCCGCTTTTTCCTTTTTTTCACTTTTGCGGTAAAGCACGATGATACCGCCGATGACCTGGATCACCTCGGCCGAAAGTGCCTGTGCGATCTGGCCGGCGCACTCGCGCGGACGCAGAGGCGATGTTTCCAGATGCACACGGATCTTGATCAGTTCGCGCGCGTCAAGCGCATCGCCGATTTGGGTAAGCAAGTTGTCGGAAATGCCCTCTTTGCCGATTTGGATGATCGGTTCCAGGGAATTGGCCTGCGCACGAAACGCAGCACGTTCTTTGCCTGTCATAAAATTTTCTCCAATTCTTCTGCAAGTTTTCGCAGCGCCTTGCCGCGGTGGGAAATTTTGTCTTTTTCTTCTGCGGTGTAATTGCCGAATGAGCGGCCGTTTACAATAAAAAGCGGGTCGTAGCCGAAGCCGGCCGTGCCGCAGCGTTTTTCACCGATCACACCGCTGCACTCGCCGCGCGTCATGATTTTGCGGCCGTCCGGAAACACACAGCACACAGCGCAGACATAGTGTGCCGTTCGCTTTTCTTTGGGCACGCCGGAAAGCTTTTCCAGCAGCAGGTCATTGTTTTTCTCATCATTGCCGTGTTCGCCGCAAAAGCGCGCCGAATACACGCCTGGCGCACCGTCTAAATAGTCCACGCAAAGGCCGCTGTCGTCCGCAATGGCCGGCATGTTAAACGCCTTACAGGCCGCCTCGGCCTTTAACGCGGCGTTTTCTTCAAACGTGGTGCCGGTCTCGTCCACATCCTCCAGCGTTTTGCCAAGCATTTTCGCCGTAACGACACGCACGCCGAGCGGCCCCAAAATGCGCTGCAGTTCTTCCATTTTTTTCAGGTTGTTGCTGGCAAGAAGAAAATCCATTATGCTTCTCCCTCTATAAACGATTTGATCTGTTCTTCCTCGGCATCCTCCGGCAGCTTTGCGTCAAACAAGCCGCTGGCAAACGCGTCCGCGTCAAACGGCTGCAGGTCGTCGATCTGCTCGCCGACGCCGACGAATTTGACCGGTACATCCAGTTCATTATTAATGGCCAGCACAACGCCGCCTTTGGCTGTGCCGTCCAGCTTGGTCAGCACGATACCGGTGATACCGGCAGCCTCTTTGAAATCTTTTGCCTGATTGACCGCGTTTTGGCCTGTCGTGGCATCCAGCACCAAGAGCACCTCTTTGCTGGCATCCGGCAGTTCACGGTCGATCACACGCGTGATTTTATTGAGCTCATCCATCAGATTCTTTTTATTGTGCAGGCGACCGGCCGTGTCGATAATAATTACATCGGCGTTTCTGGCCTTGCCGGCGGCGATCGTGTCAAACACGACAGAAGCCGGGTCTGCACCCTCTGCATGCTTGATCAGGTCTACACCGGCGCGGTCTGCCCAGACCTGCAGCTGCTCGATAGCGGCGGCACGGAACGTGTCTGCCGCGCCCAGAATAACCTTGCGCCCCTGATTTTTCAGGCGCATGGCCAGCTTTCCGATCGTGGTCGTTTTGCCCACGCCGTTGACACCGATGATCAAAATAACCGACGGCTTTGTGCGCAGCTTCAGCATGCTGCCGCCCCAGACGATACCGGAGACGATATCCTTCATCGTCTCACGCACCTGCGGCACGCTGGTGATCTTGTCGTTCGCGATCTTAGCCTTTAAGTCGCTGATGATGCGTTCGGCCGTAGGCAGGCCGACGTCGCCCATGATCAGCACCTCTTCGAGCTCGTCGAACAGATCATCCGTAATTTTGGTGTAGCTTTCCATTACGGCGTCCATCTGCGCCGTAATGCCTTCTTTTCTGGTTTTGCGAAGGCCTTTTCTGAATTTGTCAAACAGTCCCATTTTATACCACCTTTATTCCTGATCCAGTTTCATCTTGGCTGCCAGCTCTGCGCTTTGCAGCTCCAAAAGCTTGGACACACCCTTTTCCTGCATGGTCACGCCGTAAAGCACGTCGGCCTCTTCCATCGTGCCGCGGCGGTGCGTGATTGCAATAAACTGCGTTTTATCGGTCATTTTGCGCATATATTTGGCAAAGCGCTCCACGTTGACATCGTCGAGCGCAGCCTCGACCTCATCATAAATACAAAACGGCGCGGGATTGACCTTTAAAAGCGCAAACAGCAGCGCGAGCGCCGCCAGGCTCTTTTCACCGCCGGAGAACAGGTTCAGATTCTGCACGCTTTTCCCGGGCGGCTGAATGCGGATCTCGATCGGCGTTTCCAGACAGTCGGCCGGATTTTCAAGCACCAGTTCGCCGCGGCCGCCGCCGAAGAAATCGGTAAAGCAGACTTTAAACTGCTCGTTGATTTTCTGGAAGCTGTCCATAAACTGCGTGCTCATGGAAGCTGTCAGATCCTCAATGATCTTCGTAAGTTCCGACTTGGACTGCTCCACATCGTTCAACTGGTCTTTCAAAAATATATAGCGTTCAGAAACTTCCTTATACTCCTCGATCGCGCCGACGTTTACACTGCCGAGCGCTTTGATCGAAGAACGCAGCGCCTGCAGCCGCCGGTTGGCAGCCGGCACATCGGCAATTTCAGCGGCCGATTCTGCCGCCTCACGCGGCGTCAGCTCATACTCCTCATACAGCTTGGTTTTTAAGTCTTCATACTCCTTGCGCATCGAGATCTTGCGCTCGTCGAGACGCACCAGTTCCGCATTGACAGAAGCATGCTCTTCATTCTTATTTTTTTCAAACATACGCAGCTCGGCCGCTTTTTTGTCCAGCCCGTTGCGCGTTTCCAAAAGTGCGCGCACCTGCTCGTCCGCCGCCTTAGCCGCCTGGGAAAATGAAGTGATCTCGCCCTCCATGGCCGCAATTTTTTGCTGCACCGACGCGCTGTCACGCTTGACTGCCTCGATCTCGGCCGCCACGGACTGCACGCGCGAATCGTGCTGCGCAATGCGCGCGCGCATCTGCTCACAAAGAGAACGCGCGCTTTCCTGGTCTTTCGTCAGGGCAATGATGGCAAGCTGCACCTCTTCGGCCTCGGCGCGCAGCTTTTCGCGCGACTGTGAAAATCCGAGCCGGTCAGTGCTCAGCGCCTGCAGCGTTTTTTCCAGTGCCTCGATGTTGTCACGCAGCTGCTGTGCCTGTGCTTCTAAAGCATCTATCTTTTCCTGCAAAGAAGCGGTTTTCCCACTGTTTTCCTCTTTCTCAGCCTGCAGCGACCGGCACGAAGCCTCGGCGGCAGACAAACGGCCGTCGACCAGTTTTAAGTCGCCCTGCGCACGGATCAGATCCTCAGAAGCGGTGCGCAGTTCCGCTTCTGCCCCCTGCACCTCGGCGTTTGCTGCATGCAGCGCCTCGGTGGCAGACTTGGCCGATGCTTCCAGCGTATGTACTTTTTCTGTCAGCGTCTGCACGTTTTGCTTTTCGGACTCGATGGCATTGGCACGCGAAAGAATGCCGGCGCCCTTTGCCTGCGAGCCGCCCGTCATGGAGCCGCCCGGGTTCATGACCTGGCCGTCCAGCGTAACGATTTTAAAACGGTTGTTGTAGGCGCGTGCGATCGCAATGGCGCTGTCCATATCCTCCGCCACGACGCAGCGGCCCAAAAGGTACGAAACGACCTGCTTATACTGCGGCGCGGTCTGCACCAGTTCGTCCGCAACGGCCACAAACCCGCTGCACGATGACAAACCGTTTTCCCTGAGCGCACGGCTCTGGATGGCGGAAAGCGGCAAAAACGTGGCGCGGCCCAGCCGGTTTTGTTTTAAATAGTATATGGCGCGCTTGGCGTCCGCCTCGCTGTCGGTCACAATGTTCTGCATAGCCGCGCCGAGCGCCACTTCGATCGCGGTAGAATAAGCATCCTCCACCGTGATCAGTCCGGCAAGCGTGCCGTGAATACCCTGCAGCGCGCCTGCACGGCTATGGCGCACAACAGCCTTAACGGCACCAGAATAGCCCTCCATATTCTTTTCCAGATCGGTCAGCATCCTGACCTTGGACTGCGCGGCAGAAAGGGCGCGCGACGCATTTTCCAGCGTCTGTGCCGCCTCGTCTGCCTGCTTCTGGCGCGCACTTAAGCGCATACGGTAGCCGGCCAGTGCATTTTGCAGAGAATCGCACCTCTCCTGCAGATACTGCACATTGGCGGCATGCTCACTGCGCACTTTTTTTGTTTTTTCCATATCGGCCTGCGCCTCGGCCATGCTCTTTTCCACATTCTGCACACGCTGCAAAGCGGCATCGGCCGACGACTGCGCGGCAGAACGCGTGATTTCGCACTGTGACAGCTGCATGGTCAGCTCCGAGATCTCATGACTGATCTTTTCCGATTCAGCCGACTTGGCTTCGCCCTGGCTGAGCGCATCCTCCATAGAGCGGCTCAGTGCAGCCAAAGCTTCCTTTTTCTCTCCGATCTCTTTTTCCCAGGCAGCGATCTGCTGCTCTTTTTCAGCGATCTGTGCTTCGGCAGCCGATTTGTCACCGCCGGAAGCCTGCATATCGGCCGTCAGGCGGCGGATCGTGTCCGCATTATGATCGAGCTGCGCTTTGGCCACGGAAATGTCAGACTGCTTTTTCAGCCTGTCCGACTCGAAGGACGATATCTTCTCACGCGCAGTCTCAATGTCTACATTTACTTTTGCGATCTCATCCGACGTCTGTGTAATGGAATTTTCGATCGACTCCAGCTCTTTTTCGCACGTTTCAAACGAAACGGTGGCCGCGTCGATCTTATGCTCCAGCTCGCGCAGGTCGCTTGTGAAAGCACTGATTTTTTTCATCCACAAACCGATTTCGAGCTCTTTTTTCTCTTCGGCGTACTTTAAAAATTCAGCGGCTTTTTCGCTCTGCTTTTTCAGGGGGCCGACGCGCTGCTCCAGTTCACTTAAAATATCCAGCAGGCGTACCAGATTTTCCTGCGCCTGTTCCAGGCGGCGCTGCGCATCCGCCTTTTTGTGGCGAAAACGCGAAATGCCGGCCGCCTCATCAAACAATTCGCGGCGTTCATCACCCTTTGCCTCAATGATGGAAGCGATCCTGCCCTGGCCGACGGAAGAATAGCCGTCTGCACCAAGGCCCGTGTCCATAAAAAGTTCACGCACATCGCGGCGGCGCACAGTCTGGCCGTCGATCTTATATTCACTTTCACCACTGCGGTAATAACGGCGCGAAACCGACACCGTATCGCCGTAATCGGCAAGGGTGCGGTCCGTATTGTCGAGCGTTAACACGACCTGGGCAAAGCCCTGCGCCTTGCGCTGCTGCGTGCCGCCAAAAATGACATCTTCCATTTTAGAGCCGCGCAGGCTTTTTGTGCTGGTTTCGCCAAGCACCCAGCGCACCGCGTCCGAAATGTTGCTTTTGCCGGAACCGTTCGGGCCGACGACCGCCGTGATGCCACGGCCGAACGAGAGCACCGTTTTGTCCGGAAAGGACTTAAAGCCCTGCATTTCAAGCGTTTTCAGTAACATGTTCCAACCTCAAATCACAATCCTGTAGCGCACGATCACGCACGATCTGTAAGTGATAACCAAGCGCCTCCAGGGCGCGGATGTTTTCTTTTTTCTGCCCGACCAGCTTCGACACGCTGCCGGGGCAAATGTATACCCGGTAGTGCCCGGGCGGATAATCCAGGATGCGGTCACGCAGCACGCGGCTGGCCACCAGCTCCCCAAACGCCGGGTGATAAGCGCCGGCCAGCTTTGCCTGCTGCATAGACTGCTCGGCATGAAGACCCATTCGGATCACGCGGATGCCGTTTTTTGTAAACATGGCATAAAGCCTGGCGCAAAGCGCAACGGCTTCCTCCAGCGTCTGCGGCACATATTGCCCATTTTCATAAAGTGCGGCCAGCTTTGTGTGCGGCAGCACTACGGTGGGATAAATGCGCACCGTGTCCGGATGCAGGGCAATAAATTCCTTTGCCGTATATATAGCGCCCGCATCCGTGTCGCCGTAAAGGCCGGTCATCATCTGCAGGCCAAGCGAAAAGCCGGCTTTTCGGACCCGGCACGCCGCGTCACGCACAGCCTGTGCCGAATGGCCGCGGCCGTTTAACCGCAGCACCCGGTCAGACATACTCTGTGCACCGAGTTCCACACTCGTTACATGGTAGGATTTTAAAACAGACAGCACTTCCTCGTCCACAGCGTCCGGCCGGGTGGAGATGCGGATGCCGGTCACGGTCTTACCGTCTACATACGGCGCCGCCGCCTCCAAAAGTGCGGTCATATAACTGTCTCTTATACACATCTCCGAGCCCACGAGACACTGAGCGATCTC